>NZ_CP003984.1:3000000-3288122 GCF_000738435.1 Planktomarina temperata RCA23
TACAATTGTTTTAGCAGACGGGTTTTCCTGTCGCTGTCAGATCAAAGATGTAACAGAACGTAAGGCGATGAACCTTGCCCTTCTAATGGATAAGGCACTACAAGATAATGTCACAAATTATTGATTTAACATATAATTTTGACCCACTACAAACATTGATCCTAATCGGGATATTTTTGTTTGCAGCCATCGTAAAAGGCTTTTTAGGCATCGGTTTACCTGCCGCTTCAATGGCGTTCTTAACGCTTGTGATGTCCCCAACAGAAGCAATACCGCTATTATGGTTGTCCATTCTAGCTACCAACTCACTGCAGTTTGCCCAAGCACCAAACAAATTGGACATCGCGCGGGAATATTGGCTGTTCGCTTTGGCGATTATGGTGTCGATTTTCGTCACATCTATGTTCATTACGGCCTATCCGACAGCTCTGCTTACAGTGGCGATCGGCATTGCGATGATGCTGTTTTCTTTAAACCTGCTGTTGGGTGTTAAATTGAACATTGGCCCAGGGCGTGGATGGCATTTAGGATTTGGGGTGCTGTCAGGAGTATTGGGCGGGATCAGTTCAATCTGGTCACCCACTGTCGCAATGTATTTGGTGGCACGTGATGTCAGTAAGGAACGATTTATCGGGGCAACAGGATTCTTGTTCTTAGCAGGTGTCTTGCCTTTGGGTGCAGGTCAATTGGTTGCCGGAATCCTAACAGGCCCTGCATTGATCAAATCAAGCCTTGCGTTGATCGTCGTCCTAATTGGATTTCGCATTGGTGAACTACTGCGCCAACGTGTCAGCCAAAAATTATTTCGCAAAGCCGTTTTGATTGCGTTTTTCTTCATGGGTCTGCGCCTGATCATCAACGGCATTACCTAGGAACCATATAACATTTTGTTCAAATATAGGCGCTGGATTTTACCGGATGCTCCTTTGGGCAACTCTGGCAGAATATGTACCTTTTCTGGCGATTTAAATATTCCCAACTTTGCCTCACACAATGCACGTAACTGCTCGGGAGTGGCGTTCGATGTCTCGTTTAAACGCACTGCCGCCTCTACGCGTTCCCCATATTGCGCACAGGGCCGGGCGAATGCGGCGGCCTCAACCACATCGGGATGTTCGTATAGAACCTCGTCGATTTCTCGCGGCGCGATGTTTTCACCGCCCTTGATAATCAACTCTTTCAAACGCCCCGTTACAAAGACATAGCCATCTTCATCCATACGTCCCAAATCCCCCGTGCGCAGCCAATCATCATGAAAGGTGGCCGCAGTGGCATCGGGATTGCGTAAGTATTCTTTCATCACATTGGGACCTTGGATTTGAATTTCACCCTCAACCCCACAGGCACATTCAATACCATTCCCATCAGCAATACGCGCCTGATTGCTGATTGCTTTGCCCGCAGACCCAATTTTATGCAGGCGGGGATCCAATGGGTTAACCAAACATTGTGCTGCCGTTTCCGTCAGGCCCAAAGATTCCACAATACCCAAGCCAAAGCGGTCCTGAAAGGCACGCTGTGTTTCAACCGCGAGCGCCGAGGATGCAGAGCGCACAAAACGCAGGCGGGATTTCAAATCGGCACTTGGCTCTGCCGCTCCATGCAGCAGGTGACTGATGATCGTGGGGACAGCAGAAAACCACGTAATTCCGCCATCTGCGGCCTGTTGCCAAAATTTGCTGGCGGAAAAACGTGATACCATCGCCAAGGATCCACCTGATACCAAACTGCCCATGACGGACACGCACAGACCATTGATATGATAAAAGGGTAAAACCCCCATTCCACGGTCTTGTTCAGTCAATTCATGGGCCACACTGACAGTCCAACCACCTGCCAATAGGCTAGATTGCGTGTGAACGACGCCCTTGGGTCGCCCAGTGGTGCCAGAGGTATACATTAACAATGCATCGTCATCTGAGGAAAGGGGATGCAGGTTTTTCCGCTGATCCGTTGGCGTATATAGTTTCAACCGTTCTGGTTTCACCTGATGGAACACGTCCAATTGTGTTTCATGCACGAAAGCCACCCACGCCGCGGAATGATCCATGGCATAGCCAAGCGCATCCGGCCCTGCGGCTAAATTTAACATCGTAACACGAAACCCACCATAGAGCGCGGCAAACAACGCCTTAACCCCATCATATCCGTTGGGATGCATCACTACGATACTTTCACCTTTGACAATGCCTTGTGCCGTTAGATCAGCCGCCACCATCGCGCAGTGATCGCGTAAATCAGCCCAATTTAGGGTCTGTTCCGTTTCGGGAAAAACAAATGCCGTACCTCCGCGTTCAGCACGGGCGTCAATCCAATCCCTCAGCGTTCCTTGAGGAGGCGTAGTTGTATCAAATCTCATTTCCCAGCAAGGCTCCAATACCCATCAAAGATGTCTTCTAATTTGGGTTCACGCGATGAAATTTCGCGAATAATTTTTGTTGATTGTAGAAAGTGGCGATAGTTCACATTTTCATTCACAGAATTGCCCCCCCATGTGCCACACCCCATCGACAGGGAAAAGGGCATGCCATTAGTGAACGATCCACCCGTCGCAAATGTATGCGCCTGATTAACAATGATCCGACTGGTGGGGATTGCCGTTGCCAAGGTATACGCGCGCTCATCCAATGCAGAATGTAATCCCACCGAATGCCCTGCCCCCTGATAAGCCTGAATTTTATGCGTCATATCCAAAGCAGCGTCAAAATCAGACGCGCAATACAGAGCCAAAACACGGCTAAGTTTTTCGCCAGACAGCGGATGATCCGGACCTATACCTGATGTCGGCACAACCAAAAATTCAGTCCCCTCTGGCACGTCCACATCAAGGGCAGCAATCATTTTATCCGCATCTTGTGCAATGACCGAACGGTTCAAATGCCCATCCGGCCATAGTTTGGATACCAACGCTGCCTCATCCGCATAAAACGCACCACCTGCGCGCGCGAGTGCAGCAATGAAATCATCGTAAACTGCATCCACCACAACAACCGAATTTTCCGAGCTGCAAGAAGTGGCATTATCAAAGCATTTAGACGCCCGAATTTTTGCTGCAGCCCCATCCAAATCTGCGGTTTCATCTACGATCACTGTCACATTTCCAGCGCCTACAGCAACTGCTGGGGTCCCTGCGGTTTGTGCGCGATGCACGTTGTTTTGGCTGCCCGTGCAGACGATCATATCACACTGATCCATCAATGTTTGTGTCTTTTCTTTGGACCCAGGTGTGGGGATCATTTGCACCAGTGCGGGATCCTCGCCAATTTTCGCAAACTCGGCATGGATATATTCAAGCAACAGTTCACAACAGGCTACCCCCTTAGGCGATGGCGCGACCACAATTGAATTGCCGCATTTCAACGCATTGATTATGTTATTAGCAGGTGTAGCCGCAGGGTTTGTTGAGGGCACAATCGCACCCACAACCCCTTTGGGGCGGGCAATTTCCGTAATCCCTGTTTTAGGATCATCCGACATAACACCAAAGGTCACCACATTTTGAATATCCTGCATTAGACCTAATGTTTTACGATGATTTTTAATGATCTTATCAGGAACATTTCCCAGCCCTGTAGTTTCCACGGCCAATTCTGCCAAACGCCGATTGCGGGCGGGTTCCATAATCACCCATGCCACAGCTTGCGCAGCGTGGTCATAGCGCTGCTGCGATCCATTTTTTTCGTACTCTGCCTGTGCGATGCGCGAATGCGCAACAATCGCCTGAACGCCAGTATCCGTCATTCCATAAACTCCGTTTCAGGTTACCCCAGCCTTATGCCTTTGTCTTAATTGAGGTAAACGCGCGGTAGATGTTTGATGCAAGAGTGATTACACCTGCAGCGATCAAAATTGCACAAATTGGACGAGAAAAATACGTGCCCAAATCGTAATGCACCATCTGCATGCCTTGCGCGAAATTTTGTTCGCCAATTTTACCAAGAATCAAACCTAGTACAATTGCAGGGATCGAAAACCCAGAACGGCGCAGCAGATACCCAATAATGCCTGCTAGGAACATTACCATCACATCCAAAACCAAACCACGTCCGATATAAGCCCCTGTTGTGGCCAACATCAAAATAAGCGGTGCCAAGAACTGGAATGGGATTTTCAATAGGTTCAAAATAGTTTTGGTTTCTAAAACACCAATGATCAGGATGGACAAATTGGCGTAGAACATCGCCGCAAACACAATCCAAATCAGATCAGGTGACAGCATAAAAACCAATGGACCAGGTTGCAGATCATGCATTTGGAACACCGCAACCATCATCGCGGTTAATGCGCCTCCCGGCAGACCCAATGCCAACAGCGGGATCATCGCCGCACCCGTTGCCGCGTTGTTTGCGGTTTCTGCGGAAATAACCCCTTCTAGTTTACCCTTGCCAAACTCCTCTGGGTTTTTGGACCACCGCACAGCTTCGCCATAACTCATGAAAGCGGCGAGCGTGGCGCCAATGCCCGGCAGGATGCCACAGAAAAACCCAACTAGGATAGATCGCAGCACAGCGATTTTATGCATCCATAGTTCAATAAAAGATGGAAACGTCATGCTGACTTTGGGTGCCTGGTATTTACCGCTGGCCTTCTTCTCAGCCTGAACAAAGATTTCTGAAACCGCAAAGAACCCCAAGATCGCAGGGATAAACGCAATACCAGCGGCTAAATCAGTCATGCCAAAATTATAACGGTTGATGCCTCCCACCGGATCTTGACCAATGGTTGCGATCAACAATCCGATTAGGACCGACATCCAGCCTTTCCAAATGGTGCGCGCCCCAACGGATGAGGCGACGATTAGACCAAAGAAAACAAGAGCAAAGATTTCAGGCGGGCCAATGTTGCGGATCGCCCAATTTGCTAATGGTTCGGTTGCGGCCATCATAACGAGGGCCGATGCAATGCCCCCAATGGCCGAACACAACACGGCTGCGCCAACAGCCTTTCCCGATTGGCCTTTTTGCGTCATGGGGTAGCCATCAAACGCGGTTGGAGCATTTTCGGCGGATCCAGGAATGTTGAACAAAATTGCAGTAATCGCACCGCCATAGGTCCCAGTACAGTAAATGACCGCAAACAACATAACGCCCTGTGCAGGTTCCAGGCTTGCGGTAAAGGGCAACAAAATCGCCGCAAGTGTCAGCATACTAACCCCGGGGATTGCCCCAAACAACATGCCGCCCACGACGCCAAAGACGAAGATGCCTATCGTGAAGGGATCACCAAAAAGAGCTGCGGAACCCGCTAAAAAATTCTCGATCATTGCGCTTTAAATCCCTTGCAACTTAGCATTCAGTTTCAGCACCCACGCGCTGAAATCATAAAAGGGTGACACATTGCCTTGGGGCAATGGAGCGTTCAAAATCATTAGGAATAGCCCAATGAAAACACAATAAATAAACAGAGTCATGATCAAGATCACCTTCCATCTACGTTCGCCAAAAAACCAGATAATTGCGGCAATGAAAAACGGTGCACTAAAGTAAATGCCAATTGGTTTGAGCAGATAGGCAAATATTAACGGCGTCAGCAGCACGGCTATCATGCGGCGTACAGTTCCGGCCTCACTAAAGTCTGCCTTATCCTCCGATTGGCCCAAAGTTGCCTGTGTCGCGTTGCCATAGCGATAATGGAACCAAAGATTTCCAAGTGTCGCCAATAGTAAAAATCCAACCACAACTCGTGGCCATGCGGTGGCCCCAAAGATATAGATTTCGATAGGTTGATTGAATTCGAATGAAAAGGCGTAAAAAATGCCAGCGATCAACAAAAAAATCGCGGCTTCGATCAGATTACTGAGTGTTAGTCGTCCCACAGTATATTCCCATGCTCGCAGCAGAAAACATGGCGCCAAACGGCGCCATGTTATATTTATTATCTTTTGTTTATTTCACGTCTAGGCCCATGGCTTTGTACACTTCGCGATACTGCTCGATCGAACGGGCAATCAAATCTTTTGCACCGTTAGTATCACGATAGCTGTCAATCACAGTCATGAATTTTGATTCATTGAATGCCTGGTAGCTGTCTTCACAATATCCACGCTGAAAAGCCCACTTTAGCCATTCGACGCGATCTACTGGTGCATCTGCATGTACATAGAATCCCCGAAAACGTAGCAATGGATCAAAATCCATACCCACTTCTCGGTGCGTTGGCGTATCTGCAAACGCGGCTGGGCGTTCATCAAAGATTGTTAGGATTGGTTTAAATTGACCCGCATCAAGGAAGTTGCGCACATCACCAGGCTGCTCAAAAAGGGCGTCCACTTGTCCACCCAACAAGGCGCCGTAACGTGGGGCACCCTTGTCGAATGAGATCTGCTGAATTTTCATGCCACTTGCATCGGTGATAAAGCCCATTGTGACACGCTCCATCGAACCCTCTTTGGATACGTTCGCAATGGTTGCTTTGCCGTTTTGCGCCTTGACCCATTCTACAAAAGATGGCCAATCGCTAAAACGTGTTTCATTTGTGCGGATATACACCTGACTGAATGTCACCTGGCTAACCACCAGTGGGATCAAATCATCTGCTGGGTTTGGCATTGATGAATCCAACGCATGCGCAGAGGACGCGTCATCAATGTGTTCCAAAACGTTATATCCATCTGCTGGCGCCGCCATATAGGCCGTCATACCAACAGTCCCAGAACCGCCTGGTTTGTGATCGCGGTTGATTGGAATGCCAGTCAGTTCAGTCACCGCTTCGGCCATCGCAGCAGCTACCTGCCCTGATCCACCTGCAGGACCATATGGTACGATCATTGTCAAAGCACGCTCTGGAAACCCACCAGGTTTGTCAAAAGATGCTTCACCACGTTTACACTCAAATGCATACGCCGATCCAGCTGCCATCATCGCAGCACAAAGTGCCGCTGTTCCAATAATATTTCTCATTTTTTACCTCCCTTATGGGTGCCGCAACGTAAAATCTTACCCCTAGCTTGCCGAACCGAACCATATGGTTCACATATCAGACAACATCCTCAAAAAGCCCTTTACATCCATGGCACTTAGTCCAGCTTAACTTTTAATTTTTTTCTGTCTATGTTTATTGTATCGCACCAAAATAAGTTTTTTCTAACAGTCTGTTATCAGATTTCTAGCGCGGCAGGTTTGCAGTACCCGCGCAACAATATGTAATCTTGTTCCGCGCCAGGCTCACTGGAACCCGCAGAGGCATTTCTCCAAATTCGCAAAGCACCATAACTAGATGAGAACAACCCACCTGTCCTGGATCGATAAATTGGGGAGGAAACTCTACGCTGATTGCAGTCGTAAGCTACGCCATAAAACAAAACTTATACCTTCCAGTGTTCCAGAAGATAACATGAATGGGGCCCAAACAAAATGAACAAGGCGATGCGCGTAGAGCATCAACACCTTCCCTCGACTAGCAGCCATGATTCTGGGCCAAGCCAATCGCGCAATCTAGCCGTGGATCAAGGATATCGCATCAACTTCATAAAAAGAAAAATCTTTTGCAAAGTCCTGGTGGGGCAGGTCAGAAACTCAAAGCATACTTGAGCTTGACGCTGCTACAACCGACTGTGACGATGTGTGAGAAATGGTACGGTCAGGCCGAATATGAGATTACTCTGAACAACCAAAGTATACGTGAATGGGCGAATCCATAGTGAATTCCTAATCTCGACTGCCCACCTAACGAGAATTACTAAAACCAAACGAAATCTCACCTGTAAAAGTCGAGATAAATAAAATTTTAATATATATTTTATTTAGTTCTACGTTTTTAAGTCCGGCACCAAGGCGCCGGAGGCAGCTTCCTTAACATGGTAAGATGGCAGCCTAATGGGTCCAGACACCACGACGATTTGTTGCGAAATTTTCCCCATAACCGCCAGGACGTATATTTGTTGCCCGCTTTTGCGGTTCCACAATCGTGGCTTGAATACCGTGACGTTCCGCATAGTCCACAGCCGCATCCTTAGTGTCAAACTGCAGACGAACCTGGGTTTGTGTATCGTCGCTGGAAGTCCAACCCATCAAAGGATCAATACGGCGGGCTTCCGAATGTGCAAATTCCAACACCCAAAGTTTGGTTTTGGCCGTCCCTGATGACATAGCTGTCTTGGCGGGCTGGTAGATTCGTGCAAACATGATGTCCTCCATAGCCGCTGTTTTAATGTCTTTCAGCTCCAAGGCAAGCACTTGCTCGCGCCTGGGTATGGGTACTTTAAGCTTATATCTATTGTTATCGTATGAGAGATATTAATCTATCTAGGATTGGCGATGACCTACTCTCCCACAGCTTGAGCTGCAGTACCATCGGCGCGACCATGCTTAACTTCCGAGTTCGGGATGGGATCGGGTGTTTCATTGGCGCTATGATCACCAAACCAAGATAGATTATAGATTGCGTTTTGCAATCAAACTGGTTGTTCCAAGTTAAGTTTATTACGCGGCAATAGTGTATGGCTTTTGGATCTGTATTGGCGTGTCTGCCTTCTACTGGATCAAATCAAGCCTATCGGACCATTAGTACCAGTCAGCTGAACGTGTTACCACGCTTACACCTCTGGCCTATCGACGAGGTGGTCTACCTCGGTCCTCAGGGATACCTTGTTTTGAGGGGGGCTTCCCGCTTAGATGCTTTCAGCGGTTATCCTGTCCGATCATAGCTACCCAGCACTGCCGTAGTCGACAACTGGTCCACCAGTGGATCGTTCACCCCGGTCCTCTCGTACTAGGGGCAACTCCTCTCAAGTATCCTACACCCACGGCAGATAGGGACCGAACTGTCTCACGACGTTCTAAACCCAGCTCACGTACCTCTTTAAACGGCGAACAGCCGTACCCTTGGGACCTGCTCCAGCCCCAGGATGAGATGAGCCGACATCGAGGTGCCAAACGGTGCCGTCGATATGGACTCTTGGGCACCATCAGCCTGTTATCCCCGGCGTACCTTTTATCCGTTGAGCGATGGCCCTTCCACTCGGGACCACCGGATCACTATGGCCGTCTTTCGACTCTGCTCGACTTGTCAGTCTCGCAGTCAGGCTGGCTTCTGCCATTGCACTCAACGAGCGATTTCCGACCGCTCTGAGCCAACCTTCGCGCGCCTCCGTTACGCTTTAGGAGGCGACCGCCCCAGTCAAACTACCCACCATACAGGGTCCTGGATCCGGATAACGGACCGCAGTTAGATAACAAGCAAAACAAGGGTGGTATCTCAAAGGAGGCTCCACAAAAACTGGCGTTTCTGCTTCAAAGCCTACCACCTATTCTGCACATGTTGTGCCTGTTATCAGTGTAAAGTTGTAGTAAAGGTGCACGGGGTCTTTCCGTCTAACCGCGGGAAGCCTGCATCTTGACAGGCAATTCAATTTCACTGAGTCTATGTTGGAGACAGCGGGGAAGTCGTTACGCCATTCGTGCAGGTCGGAACTTACCCGACAAGGAATTTCGCTACCTTAGGACCGTTATAGTTACGGCCGCCGTTTACCTGGGCTTCAATTCGGAGCTCTCACCCCTCCTTTTAACCTTCAGGCACCGGGCAGGCGTCAGACCCTATACGTCGTCTTGCGACTTCGCAGAGCCCTGTGTTTTTAGTAAACAGTCGCCACCCCCTGGTTTGTGCCCCCAGCTTCCAGTTGCCTAGAAACCGGGCCTCCTTCTCGCGAACTTACGGAGGTATTTTGCCGAGTTCCTTCAACATAGTTCTCTCAAGCGCCTTGGTATACTCTACCTATCCACCTGTGTCGGTTTAGGGTACGGTCTGATGGAGGGCTATTTCCAGGAACCACTGAACTGCTGGGGCAACTACGCCTGATCCAACAATCTTTGTGATCCGTCACTTCCTCCTGGCCCAGGAATATTAACCTGGTTCCCATCGCCTACGGCTTTCGCCCTCGGCTTAGGGGCCGGCTTACCCTGCTCAGATTAGCTTTAAGCAGGAACCCTTGGATTTTCGGCGAGGGGGTCTCTCACCCCCTTTGTCGTTACTCATGTCATCATTCTCACTAGTGATCTCTCCACCGGATCCCTCACAGGCCGGCTTCACAGAAAGCTCCTTGCGTCCAGTATTTTACGCGCCTCCACACAGGCTCGAAAGCCTGGGCAGTCCGCTATAAAACGAAGGACGCATGGAACTATGTCACACTACGCTCCGCTACCATGCATTAAATGCATCCGAAGTTTCGGCTCATGGCTTGAGCCCCGTTACATCTTCGCCGCAGGACAACTTAATTAGACCAGTGAGCTGTTACGCTATCTTTAAAAGATGGCTGCTTCTAAGCCAACTTCCTGGTTGTTTTGGTCGTCCCACCTGCTTTCCCACTTAGCCATGAATTAGGGGCCTTAACTGTCGGTCAGGGTTGTTTCCCTTTTCACTACGGGCGTTAGCACCCGCAGTGTGTCTGCCATCTATTACTCCCGGGTATTCGGAGTTTGGTTAGGATCAGTAAGCCTGTGGGGCCCCATTACCCATCCAGTGCTCTACCCCCCGGGGTATTCGGATGACGCTCTACCTAAATAGATTTCGCGGAGAACCAGCTATCTCCGAGTTTGATTGGCCTTTCACCCCTAGGCACAACTCATCCCGATCTTTTTCAACAGATGTGGGTTCGGTCCTCCAGTTGGTGTTACCCAACCTTCAACCTGGTCATGCCTAGATCACTCGGTTTCGGGTCTAATGCATCTAACTCAATCGCCCTATTAAGACTCGCTTTCGCTGCGCCTACACCTAACGGCTTAAGCTTGCTAGATACACTAAGTCGATGACCCATTATACAAAAGGTACGCTGTCAGGCCGCAAGGGCCCTCCAACTGATTGTAGGCGTCCGGTTTCAGAAACTGTTTCACTCCCCTCGTCGGGGTGCTTTTCACCTTTCCCTCACGGTACTGGTTCACTATCGGTCAGTAAGGAGTACTTAGCCTTCGGAGGTGGTCCTCCGATCTTCGAACAGGATTTCACGTGTCCCGCCCTACTTAATACGTCCAATCATGCTTCCTATACGGGACTGTCACCCACTTTGGTTGTGCTTTCCAACACATTCTAGTCACACTCATGGCTCGGCTGGTCCCCGTTCGCTCGCCGCTACTAGGGGAGTATCTAATTGATGTCCTTTCCTCCGGGTACTTAGATGTTTCAGTTCCCCGGGTTTGCTTTTATAACCCTATGTATTCAAGTTATAAATACCTGGTTTACCCTATTATTATGCCCCACCGCATGCAACGCTACCCAAGGGCGAACCCTTAAACGGCACTACAATAAGTAGTATTAATAACAAAGTATCAGGTGGGTTGCCCCATTCGGAAATTTATGGATCAAAGCTTATTCTCAGCTCCCCATAACTTATCGCAGAGTATCACGTCCTTCATCGCCTCTTACTGCCAAGGCATTCACCAAACGCCCTTTTCGCGCTTGATTTGATCCAGAAGAAGACAGGCCTTTTGCGTGTCCTGCCAACATCATCCGAAGATGACTAAATTCTGAACCAAAAGTCATACAAAATTATTCCCATGGGCCCCCGCTGGTTCAAAGAGGGGGCAACATGCGTGCCGCCACTGCCCGGATAGAGCAGCGACGATGAGCAAAACCTTGCGGCTTTACTCAGGTATAATTGTACTTAACTTGGAACAAAATTACTTTGTGAACTGTTGCTATATATGACACCCCAATCAAAAGATAAGATTGCTCCTACCCCTCTCACACGATGCCAAACAACATCACGATACACCTTACGCGGTGCATCAGTAATTCTGATGTTTGTATCTCTCTTTACGATGTCAAGTCAGTCCGAAGACTGAACAATGTCCAAGTTGGACAGCAAAACAACAAAAGTTGCTTAACTTTCAAACTTAAATCCTTGGTGGAGCGTATCGGGATCGAACCGATGACCCCCTGCTTGCAAAGCAGGTGCTCTCCCAGCTGAGCTAACGCCCCATTTAAGGGTGTGTAATCTATGGTGGGTCGAGGAGGACTTGAACCTCCGACCTCACGCTTATCAGGCGTGCGCTCTAACCACCTGAGCTACCGACCCAGTGGATCTTGAATAACAAGATCGACAACGCCCGACAGGTGACTTGCAAAGCAAGTCTGCCGAAAGGGCCGGTGGTGGTCCAATCAGGCGGTTTATACAAGCCTAAGGCTCGCAATTCTGAAGAGATATGAGGACGGCTCGGCCCAAGTCCATCAAAAGATGAACTGATGTTTTGATATGCAAAGGACATATCATGCTAAGTGATCTACGAGTAAGACCGAAGTCTTGCTGCTAAGATCATCCTTAGAAAGGAGGTGATCCAGCCGCAGGTTCCCCTACGGCTACCTTGTTACGACTTCACCCCAGTCGCTGATCCTACCGTGGCCGCCTGCCCCCCCGAAGGGTTAGCGCAGCGTCGTCGGGTAGAACCAACTCCCATGGTGTGACGGGCGGTGTGTACAAGGCCCGGGAACGTATTCACCGCGTCATGCTGTTACGCGATTACTAGCGATTCCGACTTCATGGGGTCGAGTTGCAGACCCCAATCCGAACTGAGACAGCTTTTGGGGATTAACCCATTGTCACTGCCATTGTAGCACGTGTGTAGCCCAACCCGTAAGGGCCATGAGGACTTGACGTCATCCACACCTTCCTCCCGCTTATCACGGGCAGTTTCTCTAGAGTGCCCAGCTTAACCTGCTGGCAACTAAAGATGTGGGTTGCGCTCGTTGCCGGACTTAACCGAACATCTCACGACACGAGCTGACGACAGCCATGCAGCACCTGTCACTGCGTCCCCGAAGGGAACGTACCATCTCTGGTAGTAGCACAGGATGTCAAGGGTTGGTAAGGTTCTGCGCGTTGCTTCGAATTAAACCACATGCTCCACCGCTTGTGCGGGCCCCCGTCAATTCCTTTGAGTTTTAATCTTGCGACCGTACTCCCCAGGCGGAATGCTTAATCCGTTAGGTGTGACACCAACAAGTATACTTGCTGACGTCTGGCATTCATCGTTTACGGTGTGGACTACCAGGGTATCTAATCCTGTTTGCTCCCCACACTTTCGCACCTCAGCGTCAGTATCGAGCCAGTAAGCCGCCTTCGCCACTGGTGTTCCTCCGAATATCTACGAATTTCACCTCTACACTCGGAATTCCACTTACCTCTCTCGAACTCAAGACTAGCAGTATTAAAGGCAGTTCCAGGGTTGAGCCCTGGGATTTCACCTCTAACTTACTAATCCGCCTACGTGCGCTTTACGCCCAGTAATTCCGAACAACGCTAACCCCCTCCGTATTACCGCGGCTGCTGGCACGGAGTTAGCCGGGGTTTCTTTACCAGATACTGTCATTATCATCTCTGGCGAAAGTGCTTTACGACCCTAGGGCCTTCATCACACACGCGGCATGGCTAGATCAGGGTTGCCCCCATTGTCTAAGATTCCCTACTGCTGCCTCCCGTAGGAGTCTGGGCCGTGTCTCAGTCCCAGTGTGGCTGATCATCCTCTCAAACCAGCTATAGATCGTAGGCTTGGTAGGCCATTACCCCACCAACTACCTAATCTAACGCGGGCTAATCCTTCTCCGATAAATCTTTCCCCCAAAGGGCGTATAAGGTATTACTCTCCGTTTCCAGAGGCTATTCCTTAGAGAAGGGCATATTCCCACGCGTTACTCACCCGTCCGCCGCTCACCCCGAAGGGCGCGCTCGACTTGCATGTATTAGGCCTGCCGCCAGCGTTCGTTCTGAGCCAGGATCAAACTCTCAAGTTGAAATACAGTTACCTGTATAACCTTGACGTTCGAACCTCTGCACATCGTCCCGCTGTTCAGGCGGGACATCATTTCTGTTCATTGTGCTTCAGTTTCAAAAGAAACAAAAACCTAACAAACAGTGAAGCTGACCTTACATCATCGGACACCCTCAAAAGAGGTAGCCCTAGTAAGTCGATATGCAGTTGTTTGTTCATCGAATGAACCAAACCGCCCACATATCTCTTCAGATACCAAAATTTCAAATAACGTGACACAAAAAAAGCCAAATTACGCAATAACAATATGCGCAAAATGATCGTTTTATCTTTCTGTGTCTGACCAGCGCGGCGTCTCTGCGTTGCTGATAGAGGGCTTCTAAGGTTACTGATCAAAAGCCGCAAGAGCTTTTTTGCAGAAATGTCTAATTTTTTGAATTAAGTTTTTAAACGATTAAAAACAGTGCCATAATTTGACTTTCAATGACTGCTGCCTGCCGGTGAGGCATTCAAAACACATGCGGACAGGCCAAAAAACAAGAATTCGTGGGAATCTTGGCAGCGCAAACATGCCAGCCGCCAAAGACTCACCTGCAAACCGGCCGAGGTGCCCTCATCCGATGAGCTTTTTCCGCAGCCCCTGAAGGCCTGACTGCAATCCACGACGCCATTTGCTCACACGGAGGGCCAAAAACGCCAGGATCACGACCATATGGGCCAGCGCTTCCACATCAAAGCCTTTAGACAGCATGATGAAATGCAGCCCAGCCAAAATAGCCACCAGATAGATCAGGCGATGCAGAATACGCCAGAAGCGTCCCAGGCGCCGGACCGAAAGATCATTGGACGTGATCGCCAAGGGGATCATCGCGACAAAGCCTGCGAACCCTACGGTCACATAGGGGCGTTTGACAATCTCAGTCCAGATTTGGTTGAGGCCTTGCAGATCAAGTACGAACCAGACCAAGAAATGCGCCGTGACATAGGCAAAAGCCATCACCCCGATGGCTCTGCGGAATCGCACCAGATTGATCCGAGTGAAATGCAACAGCGGTGAAATGGCGAGACCCAGAATTAAGAGCTTGAGGGCAAATTCGCCCAGCTCCTCTTCCAGTTCATTAATAGGTTCTGGTCCAAGGTTATCGGTCAAGCCCGCCGCAATGACCAAGAGGCCCGGAATAGGGAGAATGAGGTACAGAACCCAGGTCGGAATTTTGCGCAGACCCGTGTTGATCCATTGTATAAGCATTATGGCAATCCATTTTCATTTAATAGATGCCACAATAGCCGAATGGCTGCCCCATGCAAACACCCTGCGCCGCGCTGGCGAGACGCTAAAAATACGTCGTGAGATCCATACCCTTGTAGAGATCTGCAACTTCAGCCTCATACCCGTTGAACATCAATGTTGGTTGCCGACGATTAAACAGGCCACCGCCAATCTTGCGCTCTGAGGCTTGCGACCAGCGTGGATGGCTCACCGTTGGATTCACATTGCTGTAAAAGCCGTATTCGCGGGCATTGGCCATATTCCAGCTCGTGGCAGGCTCTTGGTCCGTCAACGTGATCCGCACGATGGATTTGATCGATTTAAATCCGTATTTCCAAGGCACCACCAATCGGATCGGCGCGCCATTCTGATTTGGGATGGGCTTGCCGTAAATTCCCGTCGCCATCAGGGTCAAAGGATGCAGCGCCTCATCAAGCCGCAACCCCTCGCGATAGGGCCAATCCAGGACAGGATAGCGCAGACCTGGCATTTCATCGGGACGGTTGGCAGTCTCAAAGGCAACATATTTGGCCCCCGACTGTACGCCGACCTTATCGAGAATGTCTTTCAGCTCCACCCCATTCCAAGGCACGACCATCGACCAGGCTTCAACGCATCGGAACCGATAGATACGCTCCTCTTCACTTAACCCCTCAAGCAGCGAGGTCAGCGAATAGCGCCCAGGCGCATCGACCAAACCATCTACTTCAATCTCCCAACCAGAGGTGTTCAACCGGTGGGCGTTGGCGGCAGGATCTTCCTTATCGGTGCCAAATTCATAGAAATTGTTATAGCTGGTGATATGCTCCCAAGTGTTGGGCTCTAAGGTTTCCGCCAGAGCCGGGCTGGCGATCGAAGCCATAGCCCCTGCCCCCAAGGCGCCTGCGATAACTTGCCTGCGATTGAGCCAAAGCGGCTCCGGAGTGACATCCGCGCGTGTCAGCGTATTGGTCCAGCGATGTGCCATGGTGAGATCCTTTCTCTTGAGGAAAACATAGCCCAAAAGCCGCTTCTGTCCACTACAAGTCACATCACAGCTTCGCTAGGTGCCTGAAACATTTTGAGCACTTGCCTCTGCTGCGACCCAGCGGCACAGTCAGGCAAAAGGAGAATGATATGAAAACTGCACTCATTACCGGCGCGGCGCGCGGCATTGGACTTGCCACAACGGATATACTCTGCGCGCAGGGATGGCATGTGGTCATGGTGGACAGAGACGCAGAAGAGTTGACGGCGAGAGCATTTGAGCGCCAAGCGGTGACCGCGGCGGTGCATGATATTTCAGATCCAGACCAAGTGGACAGTATGATCGCAGCGACGCTGGCCGCGCGTGGGCAGATTGACGCTTTGGTCAATAACGCTGGGGTTGCCGATTTTGGCCCGATTGAGCAAACCACCTTCGCGCGCTGGCGGCGGGTCATGGAAACCAATCTGGACGGGGCGTTTCTGTGCACCCAAGCGGCCACTCCAGCCCTCAAGGCCAGTCGCGGCGCAGTGGTCAATATCGCCTCAATCTCTGGTCTGCGCGCCTCGACCCTGCGGGTGGCCTATGGAACGTCAAAAGCTGCAATCATTCATATGACACAGCAATATGCGGCAGAGCTTGGCGAATATGGCATTCGGGTCAATTCTGTGGCGCCCGGCCCGGTGCGCACCAAACTGGCCATGGCCGTCCATACCCAAGACATCATCGATGCCTATCACGACGCCATTCCACTGGGTCGCTATGGTAGCGAAGCGGAAATCGGGCAGGTCATCGCCTTTCTATGCTCAGATGAGGCCAGCTTTGTGACCGGGCAAAATATCTCGGTCGATGGGGGATTTGAAAGCACGGGTATTGGTCTGCCGTCACTCCGCGGGCAAACCAAGTAGCGCAGGCAGCTGCGCCATATCGTCAAACACGAGATCCGTAAGACCTTCAAATTTGGCGCGCGGAGTGTCGCGCGTAAATCCCAAAACGGCCATGCCCGCAGCCACGGCGGCCTGTGCTCCGGTGGCGCTGTCTTCAACCACCACACAGTCTTGCCGCGCCACACCCGCTTGGCTGGCAGCCAATAGATAAACATCCGGAGCAGGTTTGGGCGCGGCGACATCTTCGCGCGAATAGATCCGCCCCGCAAAGCGCGCCGCCAAGCCGCAGCGCGCCAAGGTAATTTCCATCTTGCGATGCGGCCCGTTTGAGCCAATCGCATAGGGAATGTCCTGATGATCCAAACGATCCAACACCGCTGCAATGCCCGGGATAGGCGCGACACTGCGGGCCAAAACAGCAAACACTTTGTCATAGATTTGATCGACCCAATCTGCTGGAATATCCGCGCCCATGGCCCGCGCTTGGGCACCGGCCCCGGCAATGGTTCCACCCACGAACAGATCGGTGACTTTCGGCAACTCAAGCGGCAAGCCTCTTGCGGCCAGATCTTTACGGATCAGTTGCAGTGTCAGAGGTTCACTATCTACCACGACGCCGTCACAATCAAAAATTACCATCTTAGGCAGGCGTTCAAGCTGTCGCATATAGTGTTCCTTGTGAAATAAAGCGCCCCCACGCGATTGCACGGGGGCGCTGGTGTTCGAGAGCTTAATGCACGACCGCGTCTTTGGGTGGCAATCGGTTGGAACCGCTCACCCTATCTCCAACGATCAAGCCCTCACTGCCCGCCGTGACGGGCACAATGTCACCATCTGAGACTTCACCGGCCAAAAGCATCTCGGCCAATTGGTTTTGCAACGCCGATTGGATCACCCGCTTCAACGGACGCGCACCAAAGACCGGATCATACCCTTCATCGGCCAACCAAGTTTTGGCGGAGGCATCAAGTTCCAAGCTGATCTCCCGCGGTGCCAGACGGCTCTGCAAAAGTCCCAATTGGATATCCACAATACCGTCCATGTCCTGCCGGTTCAGACGATCAAAGATGATGGTCTCGTCCAAACGGTTGAGGAATTCCGGGCGGAAATGCCCCCGCACAGCCTCCATAACTTCGCTCCGCGCCTCAGAAGATTCCATCCCTTCGGGTAGCTCGCTGAGCACCTGCGCCCCAAGATTTGAGGTGAGTACGATTAAAGTTTGCTTAAAGTCCACGGTTCGGCCCTGGCTGTCGGTGAGCACACCATCGTCCAAAACCTGCAACAGAATATTGAACACATCCGGATGGGCCTTCTCCACCTCATCAAACAAAACCACTTGATAGGGCCGGCGGCGCACAGCTTCGGTCAAAACGCCCCCCTCATCATAGCCAACATAGCCTGGAGGCGCGCCGATCAACCGCGACACACTATGTTTTTCCATGAATTCTGACATATCAATCCGAACCATCGCAGCGTCGTCATCGAACAAGAAATTCGCCACCGCCTTGGTCAATTCGGTCTTACCCACGCCGGTTGGGCCCAAAAAGAGAAAGCTCCCCAGAGGTCGGCTTTCATCATTGAGCCCAGCCCGCGCCCGGCGCACCGCATTGGACACGGCTTTGACCGCGGCCGATTGACCAATCACCCGCGCATGCAGCTCCTCCTCCATGCGCAGCAATTTATCCCGCTCGCCTTCCAGCATCCGCGAGGTCGGAATCCCGGTCCAGCGCTCGACCACACCGGCGATTTGATCTGGGCGCACGGCCTCCTCAACCATATGACCTTCGGCCGCTTCCGCCTCTGCTAGGCTTTTTTCCAACCCCGGAATCACCCCGTAGGACAGCTCACCGGCTTTGCCGAGATTGCCCTCACGTTTGGCGATGTCCAGATCGGCCCGGGCCCGGTCCAGCTGCTCTTTGATCTCGCGCGCTGAGGCGAGCTTATCCCGCTCCGCCTGCCATTGGGCGTTCAGCTCGCTGGAGCGCTCTTGTAGATCGGCCAAAGATTTCTCCAAAGCCACAAGCCGAGTTTTCGACGCCGCATCATCCTCCAGCTTGAGCGCCTCAACCTCGATTTGTTTTTGCAAGATATCACGGTCCAGCGCGTCCAGCTCTTCGGGCTTGCTATCGACCTGCATCCGCAAGCGACTGGCCGCCTCATCCACGAGGTCAATGGCCTTGTCGGGCAGAAAGCGATCCGTGATATAGCGGCTTGACAGGGTTGCCGCCGCCACAAGCGCCGCATCAGCGATGCGCACGCCATGGTGCAACTCGTATTTCTCCTTGATCCCACGCAGGATCGAGATGGTATCGGTGACGCTTGGCTCTTCGACCTGGACCGGTTGAAAGCGCCGAGCAAGGGCGGCGTCTTTTTCGACATATTTGCGATACTCATCCAGCGTGGTCGCTCCGATGCAGTGCAATTCGCCGCGGGCCAGAGCCGGTTTGATCAAATTGGCCGCGTCCATCGCACCATCGCCTTTGCCCGCGCCGACAAGCGTGTGCATCTCATCGATGAACAATAGGATTTCGCCCGCCGCAGATGTCACCTCATTCAACACCGCCTTGAGACGCTCTTCAAATTCGCCGCGATACTTCGCCCCGGCAATCAAGGCGCCCATATCCAAAGCCAAGAGCCGCTTATTGCGCAGGCTTTCGGGCACATCACCGTTGATAATGCGCAGCGCCATACCCTCGGCAATCGCCGTTTTCCCAACGCCCGGCTCACCGATCAACACCGGGTTATTCTTGGTGCGCCGCGATAGGACCTGCATGGCGCGGCGGATTTCTTCTTCTCGGCCAATGATCGGGTCAATCTTCCCTTCCCGCGCCCGCGCGGTCAAATCTTGGGCATATTTCTTTAACGCCTCATAGCTGTCTTCGGCGCTGGCCGAATCCGCGGTGCGACCCTGACGAATGTCTTCAATCGCGCCATTGAGCTTTTGCGCCGTTACGGCGCCGGCGTCGAGTGCCTCCTTCGCTTTGGATTTCACCATGCAAAGCGCCATCAAAATGCGCTCCACGGGCACAAAACTGTCGCCCGCCTTTTGCGCCAGTTTTTCCGCCTCAGCTAAAACCTTGCCAGTTGTGCCGTCGACATAGACCTGCGCATCACCCGTAACCTTGGCAATTTTGGACAGGGTAAGGTTCAAATGTTCGAGCACGCGCTGCGGCACGCCACCGGATCGCGCGATCAAATTGCTCGCCAACCCCTCTTTGTCGTCCAACAGTGCTTTGAGCAAATGCTCCGGCCCAAGGCGCGCGTGATCTTCTCTTTGTGCAATGGTTTGGGCCGCCTGAATGAAACCGCGCGACCGTTCGGTGAATTTGTCTAAATTCATCGTCTCTCTCCTTAGTAAGCGTCGCGGATCTTACGCTGCCCGACTTCGGCACAGCCATTATGCGACCTTAACCGTTATTTGGGCATCGTCCACTGGCTCGACAAGTGATCGGCCCACATAAACAGGGATTTTTGGCAATAAATCGCAATTTATGACCCTTGGCATGGACAGGCGCGGTTACAATGGATAATTCACCCCCAACGCGCAAACTCTGGAGATCCCCATGGCTGATGACAAATTAATTGTGGCGATGGATATGCCAAATGCCATTGAAGCCTTGAAGATGGCCGAGCAACTCGGGGATGCGGTCAACTTCTACAAAATCGGCCTCGGTATGCTGACCGGCGGTGGTTTGGCGCTGGCCAATGAGTTAAAGGCGGAATTGGGCAAGCGTATTTTTCTCGACATGAAATTGTTCGACATCGGTGCCACCGTTGAACATGCGGTGCGCGGTATCGCGCAATTTGATCTCGATTTCCTAACCGTCCACGGCGACCCCTATGTGGTGCGCGCGGCCAAAGAGGGCGCGGCAGGGAAGGATTTGAAAATCCTGGCCGTGACTATTTTAACGTCACTGGATCGTGCCGATCTCAATGATGCCTTAATCAAGCCCGGAGATATTGCCGATTTGGTGGCAGAGCGCGCGGGCAAGGCCTTTGACGCCGGAGCGGACGGGGTGATTGCCAGCCCGCAAGAGGCCGCTGTCATCCGCGCACTTCCCGAGGCCAAAGGCAAATTGATCGTCACCCCAGGTGTGCGCCCCACGGGCGCCGACTTGGGCGACCAAAAACGCATCGCCACACCGGCGCAGGCCATTGCCAATGGCGCAGATCATGTGGTCGTGGGTCGGCCAATTTGGACCGCCCCCTCCCCACGCGATGCAGCGCTTTCTATTTTGGCGGAACTGGCCAGCCCACAAGCCGAACGCCCAAATGCTTAATCGTTGATATCACCCTCAAAGGTTTTGACCTGTCCTTTGGGCAGCGAGAAAATCCGGCGCAGGATCAAAGTGGCGACAAGCGAGGTCACGGCGAATATCAGCACCGAGACCGGCGCGCCGATAGAGCCAGCGCCTCCCAAAAGCATCACCAGCGCGACGCAGGCAGCCCCGATGGTCATGCCCAAAAACACAAAGGCCGGCACGATGATTTCAAGAAAGGCCAAGGCCAAGGCCAAAATCGCCCAAGCCCACCAAGTGGCATGAAGTGTCTGAAGCATCACTTCGACCCTTTCAGCATTTTGAACGCATCTGCAAAAGCATCCATCGCGTTGGAGGGCACCAGGATGGTTTGCTTGCCCTCACCACCACCTAAGGCGGTTAGCGCTTCAACCTGCTTGAGCGCCACCTGGTATTGCGCCGCTTCAATGCCATTCTTGGCAATGGCGCGTGCAACAACACCCGTGGCATAGGCTTCAGCATCCGCTTGCAGACGGCGCGCTTTGGCCGCTTGCTCGGCAGAATAGAGTTCTGCATCGGCGTTGAGCTCCACAGCGCGCTTATATCCTTCTGCCTCAGTCACCTGCGCCCGGCGGGCCCGCTCGGCGTTGAGCTGTTGCAGCATAGCATCTTGAGTGGCCCGATCGAGGTTCACATCCAGCAATTCTGCCCGTGTCACCTCAACGCCCCAGTCATCAACCGCGACCTCAATCGCCGACTTGATCGCATTGATCAGCTCAGAGCGGTTCGATTGCACCTCGTCCAACTCCATCTGACCGATTTCCGCCCGCACGATCCCGGCTACAGTGGTTGAGATCGCCGCGTCCACATCGCGGATTCGGTAAACTGTTTTTGCCGGTTCGGTAATGCGATAGAAAACCGAGGTATCGACTTTCACCAGAACGTTATCGCTGGTGATTGCGTCTTGGCTGTTGGTTGGCAACTGCCGCTCAAGAACCGAAACCCGATGCCGCACCCGGTCCAGGAAGGGCACAATGAAGTTTAACCCTGGGCCCAGAACAGATTTGAGGCGGCCGAACCGTTCGACCACAAATTTCTCAGATTGCGGCACGATGCGCACACCTTTGAAGAGGACGACCAAAATAATAATCGCCAAGGCGATGAGAAAGCCATTTTGCCCCAATTGGCTTAAAGTCGCTTCAAAATCCATAAATTTTCTCCCCATGAGTCTGTTCTATATAGGGACTATATAGGGCGTGTTATGCAAAAATGAAATCTTCGATGCGGGCCGACAGTCGGCTTGCGCGTGGACGCAGCCGCGCTTCCGCGTTAGCTTACAGACATGCCTGCATTTTGCCGCGATTGTTTGACCACCTTTGAGACTGCCCCGCGCCGGTGCACGGCTTGTGGGCGGCCACGCATAGCCGCCCATCCAGAGCTCTTCTCCCTCTCCATCGCCCATATGGATTGCGACGCCTTCTATGCCTCGGTTGAAAAGCGCGACAATCCAGAGCTGGCCAGCAAACCCGTTATCATTGGCGGCGGTCGACGCGGGGTGGTGAGCACGGCTTGCTATGTGGCCCGCGTGCGGGGTGTGAAATCTGCGATGCCGATGTTTCAGGCGCTAAAACTTTGCCCAGAAGCCGTGGTGGTGAGGCCGCGCATGGAGGAATATGTAAAAGCCAGCGCCGCCATCCGCAAAATGATGCAAGAGCTCACCCCAGCCATTGAGCCCTTGTCTCTGGATGAAGCCTTCCTCGATATGACCGGCACCACAGCGCTGCATGGGGCGCCGCCTGCGGTGATGTTGGCCCGTTTGGTGAAACGCATGAGGGAGGAATTGGGCCTCACCGGCTCGATCGGTCTGTCACATAATAAATTTCTCGCAAAAGTGGCCAGTGATCTCGACAAACCAAGGGGATTCTCGGTGATCGGAAAAGCGGAGACAAATCAGTTCCTCAAAGATAAACCCATCGGCCTGATCTGGGGCGTGGGAGCTGTGGCACAGGGCGCATTGGACAAGGCGGGCATCCGCACATTTGCCGATCTTTTGCGTTGGGAACGGCAGGACCTGACCGCACGCTTCGGATCCATGGGGGATCGGTTGTGGCATCTGGCCCGCGGCGAGGACCGGCGGCAGGTCTCGGCCCATGCGCCTGTGAAAAGCATCTCAAATGAAACGACATTCTTTGAAGATACCTCAGATTCAGATATGCTCGACGGACATATCTGGCGCCTTGCGGAAAAGGTCAGTGACCGCGCAAAGGCTCGGGATCTCGCCGGGCGTGTCGTGACGCTGAAGCTCAAACGCAAAGATCACAGCCTTTTGTCACGCCGTGTATCTTTGCGCGAGGCCACGCAGATCGCCGATCGGATCTACCGCACGGCGCGAGATTTGTTTGACCAGTCCGGCCCGCAGGGTCCCTATCGCTTGATTGGCGTTGGCCTGTCCGATTTGGTGCGTGCGGAGGAAAGTGATTTGACCGGCGATCTTCTGGACCCCAAGGCAAGCACCCGCGCCAAGGCCGAACGGGCGACAGATACTATTCGGGCAAAATTCGGCAAAGATGCGATCGTGAAGGGACGGTCTTTGCGCTAGGGCTTCACTGCGCCGCGAGCTCTTGCCCCGATTGTCCCAGTCTTGCAATATCCGCAATGACGCCAACCAGACGGCGACGGACGGCATCGAACTCAGCGCTTGGCCGGATACGCGCTTCATCCATATAGAGGCTGCGATCAATTTCGATCTGCACCGCATGTTGCCCCATCTGCGGCTTGCCATAACGCCGACTGATAAACGCGCCGGCAAAGGGCGTGTTGCGCGCCACCCGAAATCCAGCCTCCACAAAAGCGCCATGAATATGCGCCATCAGCGTCTCATCGGCAGCCGCCCCAAAACGGTCGCCCAAAACGATCTGCGGCGCCGTGCCCTCAAGCGGGCCGCGACTGACGGCGGAATGGGGCATGGAATGACAGTCAATTAAGATGGCTTGACCAAACTGCACGCGAGTCTGGTCCAAAAGCGCAGTCAGCTTATGATGATATGGCCACCAAATGCGGTAGATGCGCTCTTGCGCCTCTTTTAGGCTGATCTTTCCGCGGTAAATCGGTGTCCCAATCGCCACGACCCGCGGCACAACACCAAGACCCGAGGCAATCCTTGCATTGACGCCCAGGCTTTTAACACCCTCAATCACCGCAGGATCCAGCTCATCGCAGGCACGGTTGAGGTCCACATAAGCCCGCGGGGCATTGGCAACCAAGAGCGGCGCGCCGAACTGAACGGCAGGCTCAAACAAGTGATCGACAAAAGCATCTTCAGAGGCGCGAATCGCATGCGAATCAAGCACAGACTGCGCCAGAAACTCCGGCGCATAGTGGCGCCCCGAATGCGGCGTGGCAAAGACAACGCAACTGCTACGGTGGACAGGCTCAAAAAGGGTGAAAGGAGCATCTTGCATGGGGCAACCATAGCATAGAGCCCAGATTGAGGAAACAATTCCTATGAAATCCGCCAAAATTGCCATTGTCCCAGCAATTTCTCGGCTCAATTGCGATTTCAGCTTGAAGACTCGCGACCTGCTGCATATACGGCCGCTACCGGCGCGATTTTTGCGTCCTTTTTTGTGGGGCGTGGGGAAAACATCGGTTCAACGGGCGCGTAGCTCAGCGGTAGAGCACTTCGTTGACATCGAAGGGGTCACTGGTTCGATCCCAGTCGTGCCCACCATTTTGTTTACTTGGGCTACTCCGCGGCCCGGTTTTGAAGGAGAAGGCCATGAAGGTCAAAAACTCGCTTCGCTCGCTTAAGAGCCGCCACCGCGATTGTCGTGTGGTACGCCGTAAGGGCCGTGTTTATGTGATCAACAAAACACAGCCTCGCTTTAAAGCACGTCAGGGTTAATCTCTGATACAGCGTTTTTAAAAAGGCCGTCCCTCCGGGGGCGGCTTTTTTTATAGCCGAAGTCCAAGGCTCACTCGTAGCTGCGTTGATCTTCAATCACGACGCCATCACGCGGCAAGCTGCCGGAGGCGACCACTTCCACTTGACCGCGCAATTTCAACGTCTCTGTCAAGGAGGCTGCGTAGTCAGCGGCTTTCTCAGCCACACCTTCGATTTTCACAGCCATTGCATCCGCCTCACCATCCCGGCTGGCAATGACACGGGCGCGGGTGACTTCGGGGTGTTTGGCCACAAAGGCCGCCACTTGCTCGGGGCGGATGAACATCCCTTTGATCTTGGTGGTTTGATCGGCGCGGCCCATCCATCCCTTGATTCGCAGGTTGCTCCGTCCGCAGGCGCTTTCACCCGGCATAAAGGCAGAAAGATCTCCGGTGGCAAATCGCACCAATGGGTAGTCATTGTTCAGCGTGGTGACCAAGACCTCGCCCACCTCACCAAAGGGGACAGGATCGCCCGTGCCGGGCGTGACGATCTCGACCACGACACCCTCATCCAGGATCAATCCGTCCATTGCCTCGCTTTCATAGGCGACATTGCCAAGATCCGCGGTCGCATAGCATTGGCGGCAAATGATGCCCCGGTCTGCATACCATTGCCGCAACGAGGGAAACAGCGCTCCGCCCCCAACTGCGGCTTTGCCAATACCGAGCGTCAGGCCCATCTCATCGGCCTTTTCCAAAATCACTTTCAAGTAATCTGGCGTGCCGGCATAGCCGGTGACCCCCACATCGTGCGCCGCTTGAGCTTGTAGTTCGGTTTGCCCGGTCCCGGCCGGCAAAACGGCAGCGCCCACGGCCCGTGCGCCGTTCTCAAACATCGTTCCAGCGGGCGTCAGATGATAGGAAAAGCAATTTTGCACAATATCGTCTGGCCCGAACCCGGTGGCATGCAAAAATCGCGCAAAACGCCACCAATCATGACTGTTTCGGCCAGGCTCATAAAGCGGCCCTGGCGATTGGAAGGCATAATCGAATTCTCCACCACTATAGCCACCAAAGGGTGGCAAGCGTTTTTGCGCAGCGCCAAGCTCTGACTTTCGCAGAACTGGCAAGCGGGCGAGATCGTCAGCAGAGGCAATGCTGGACAGATCAAACTGTGCCAAATGCTCATAACCCGCAAGGCCCTGCGCATGGGTCAAAAGCGCCGGCAAACATTCGGCCAAAGAGGCCGCACGGGCATCCGCAGAGCGGGTTTCTAAGGCGTCGTAAAATGTCATTGCTTGGCTTCCATCTATGAACAGGTCAGCTGAGCCATCTTTTGCGGCGGCGATAGCTGCGTGTGTCGCGAAAAGACTTGCGCCCCTCATCGGACATACCGAGATAAAATTCCTTCACATCCGGATTTTCGCGCAATTCCGCGGCCGGACCATCCATCACCACACGACCAGATTCCAAAATATAGCCATAATGGGCGAATCTTAGCGCAACATTGGTATTTTGCTCCGCCAAGAGGAAAGACACGCCCTCTTTCTCATTGAGATCTTTCACAATGCCAAAAATTTCTTCAACCAATTGCGGCGCCAAACCCATAGAGGGTTCATCCAGCAAAATCGTTTCGGGACGAGACATCAAAGCGCGCCCAATGGCACACATCTGTTGCTCACCACCAGAGGTATAACCCGCTTGGCTTTTGCGTCTTTCGGCCAGCCTTGGGAAATAGGCGTAAACTTTCTCCAAATCCGCCGCGACCGCGGCCGAGCCATCCGTGCGGGTATAGCTGCCGGTCAGCAGATTTTCTTCGATTGTTAAATGTTCGAAACAATGGCGTCCTTCCATCACTTGGATTACGCCGCGTTTCACCAAATCCGAAGGGTTCAAACCAGAAACCGATTGGCCGCGATAGGCAATCGTTCCTTTTGTAACTTCGCCGCGTTCGGAATGAAGCAATTGAGAAATCGCTTTCAATGTCGTGGTTTTACCCGCGCCATTACCGCCTAAAAGCGCGGTGATCCCGCCTTTTGGCACACTTAAAGACACGCCCTTCAATACCAAAATCACGTGATTATAAATCACTTCGATATTATTGACTTCGAGCAGTGTTTCGTTCGTTGAGCTGTCATCAAGCATGGCATTCATCCTATTGGAAATGCTCTGGCCCAGAGGGGGCCAGAGCGCTCTTATTCGTCTTAGCTACAACCGGCTGTGATGTTGTTTTCCGCAGCAAAGGCCGCAGAATCTGCATCAATCAAAGGTTGGATCACGGACATATCCGTTGCCATGAAGTCGGAAATTAGTGACCACTGCTTGGAAGTGGCATCCCACTGCGCAATAGCTCCAGTTCCCGGACCACCATGGTTTTCACAGGATACTTTAAAGGATGGGCCAAAATTTGGCATGCCTAGCTCAACCATGCGCGCCTCGGTAATTTCCAAGGCCTCCATACCATCACGCATCATTGCAGGTGTAATGTCGGAAACACCATGAATTTTTTGAGCTGCGCGTACTGCTTCGCTTGCCAACATTGCAGCATAAAGACCACGATTATAAACTACTGTTCCCAATTGATCCCCGGCTCCAGCAGCCTTTCCACGATCAACAACATAAGTTTTTAAATCGTCAAATAATGGGAAATCATCTCCAACATTGTGAAAAGTAATGGCTTTGTAGCCGTCAGCAGCATCTCCCGCCGGCAAAACATCAATTTCAGCACCGGACCACCAAACGCCAATGAAGTTTTCCATTGGGAACCTGATATTAGCTGCCTCTTGTATCGCAACTTGGTTCATAACTCCCCAGCCCCACATAGTCACATAGTCTGGGCGCTCACGGCGGATTTGCAACCACTGTGATTTTTGCTCCTGGCCCGGATGATCGACGGCCAAAGTTGTAAGCTCAAAACCATGTTTTTTCGACAATTCTTCCAAAGTACGGATTGGTTCTTTGCCAAATGCCGAATTGTGATACACCAACGTAAGCTTTTTACCTTTAATGTCACCACCGTTCAATTCCAGCAGATGGTTCACAACAAGAGATGCGCCATTCCAGTAATTTGCAGGGTAGTTAAATATATTACTAAAAACTTTGCCGTTTGCAGCAGACGTACGACCGTAACCCATAGAGTGTAAAGGAATCCCATCCGCAGTTACCTTTGGTATCAATTGATAAGTGATGCCTGTAGATAGTGGTTGGTAAACAAGAGCCCCTTCACCTTTGGTCGCTTCGTAGCATTCCACACCTTTTTCTGTGTTAAAGCCAGTCTCACATTCCAATATGCGAGTCATGACGCCGCCAATACCACCGTCGCGCTCATTTAAAAGTGTCATATAATCAGCGTATCCATCCGCGAACGGAATGCCTCCAGAAGCATAGGCGCCTGTGCGATAGGACAGAGATGGGAACACCAGGTCTGCCATAACTGGGGCCGCGGCCATGACGGCCGCCACTGTTGCTGTTGCTAGTCTTTTCATCGGATTAATCCTCCCTTGGTTTGTCCGAAATACCGGTTGTTCCGGTCATGTAGTTAACCTGTCACTAATGTGGGAAAGGCCACAATCGTAACTTTTCCTTGGCCACCCGCCACAGCTGAGCCAATCCATGGGGCTCAGCAATCAAAAACACAATGATCAAGGCGCCCACTATAATGAACTCTAAATGTGCCGCCAGTGCAGTATCCCAACCAAGGGCTCCCACTAAGATATTTTTTAGCAAAACCGGTAATAAAACCAGCATAGCTGCACCAGCGAAACTGCCAAAAATTGATCCAAGCCCACCAATGATTACCATAAAAAGAACTAAGAACGACTTCTGAATTCCAAACGATTCACCTACGTCCACAGCTCCAAGATAGACTGCAAAAAATAATGCGCCAGAAATACCGATGAAAAAACCCGATACCGCGAAGGCTGATAACTTTGCAGTCAACGGATTAACACCAATGATTTCTGCGGCGATGTCCATGTCACGAATAGCAGACCAGCGACGCCCCATCGAGCCGCGCGTTAAGTTTCGGGCAATAATCCCAGAAATTGTTAAAAAAACAAGGCAAATCAGGTATTTAGACCAAGCCTCTGTATTCGGACCTGTTACTAAATAACCTAATACAGTTCTATCAGGCGCTGTTATCTGACCGGTAGACGAATAATTGTAGAACCAGGCCACCCGGTTGAACAACCAGACCAAAAAGAACTGCGCCGCCAATGTGGCCACCGCCAGATAAAAACCCTTGATCCGCAGGCTTGGCAGGCCGAAAACCGTGACCACCGCCGCGGTTATTCCACCAGAGATCACCACATGGATCATGATGCTCACCTCTGGAAAGGCTGTCATGAGCTTATAACACGCATAGGCGCCCACAGCCATAAATCCACCCGTCCCCAAGGACACCTGGCCACAGTAACCCACAAGGATATTCAGCCCAATCGCGGCAATCGCATAGATCAAAAAAGGTACCAAAACAGCGTTGGCCCAGTAATCATTAATTACCAAGGGAATGACCAAAAATGCCACGATCAAAACCGCATAATAGCGATAACGATCAAATTTGATCGGAAAGGTTTGACTGTCCGCTTTATAGGTTTCGCTGAAATCGCCAGACTCACGATATAGCATGTTCTGCCTCCTTCACATTGAGATCATTCGTCGCAAAACCCCTTGGGGCGCAGGTACATGAGTTATACACGCTCAATGATTTTCTCCCCAAACAAGCCTTGCGGACGAAAGACCAAAAACACCAGAGCCAGCATATAGGCGAACCAATTCTCCGTCGCGCCACCCAAGAAGGGCGCGCCGATAAGGAATTCAAACAATTTTTCACCAACACCCACAATTAATCCGCCGACAATCGCACCAGGGATTGAAGTGAAGCCTCCAAGTATCAACACAGGAAGCGCTTTGAGTGCAATAAGCGATAATGAAAACTGCACGCCCGATTTCGCGCCCCACATGATGCCAGCGACCAAGGCCACAAAACCGGCAAGTGACCAGACTAAGACCCAAATGAAGCTCAAAGATATGCCAACAGACAAAGCAGCTTGGTGATCATCTGCCACGGCTCGCATGGCGCGGCCTTGCTTCGTGTATTGAGCAAATGCCACCAACAGGACCACTAAAACAATCGCCACAATGGCCGCAACAATATCCAGCTGATCTATGAAAAACCCGTAGAAGTTCGAGCCACCTAAAAATGCCGTAGCTTCCTCAATCCAAAAGCTACCACCCTGCGGAATGCCAACATCAAGTTTCTTGATATCAGAGCCCCACATCAAATCCCCAAAGCCTTCCATCAGATAGGCTAGCCCAATGGTTGCCATAAATAGGATAATTGGCTCTTGCCCCACCAAATGGCGGAAAATGAAATGCTGAACCATCCAGGCCAGACCAACCATCACGGCAATCGCCATCAGAATGGCCGCAAACGCTGGGACGTGCCAACCGAAGTGATGCACATCCGTGCCAAAGATCGCGTTGATCAAATGGGAAAATGGAACCTGACCATCCATAATGCCCACAAGGGTCAGCGCCGCGAACAAGGCCATAACCCCTTGCGCATAGTTGAAAATGCCCGAAGCTTTGAAAATTAGAACAAACCCCAAAGCTACCAACGCATAAAGCACACCAGCCATCAAACCATTGATTACAACTTCGACACCGAATAAAAACTGATCTGGGAACATAGCTTACGCCTCCGTGCCGGTATTGTGAGCAGCCTGCGTGACGCCGCCGCCCATAAATTTCATACGATCAATCATGCGCGACCCCTAAATAGGCATCAATCACCGCCTGATTGTTGCGCACTTCGTCGGGCGGCCCATCGCCAATTTTCTTACCATAATCCATCACAACCACACGGTCAGATAGATCCATCACAACACCCATGTCATGCTCAATCAAAACAATCGTCGTGCCAAATTCATCGTTCACGTCGAGAATAAAGCGGCTCATGTCCTCTTTTTCTTCCACATTCATCCCCGCCATCGGCTCATCCAGCAACAGCAGCTTGGGATCAGCCGCCAAGGCGCGGGCCAATTCTACGCGTTTTTTCAAACCATAGGGCAAGCGGCTGACAGGTGTTTTGCGGATATGTTGAATTTCGAGAAAATCAATGACACGCTCCACAACTGCGCGGTTTTCTGTCTCTTCACGTTCGGCTTTTCCATACCAAATCGCCTGGCTTAAAATACCACTTTTCATATGGTTCAATCGGCCGGTCATGACGTTATCCAAAACGCTCATGCCTTCGAAAAGCGCAATATTTTGGAAGGTCCGCGCGATGCCTTGGCGGGCGACTTCAAAGGGTTTCATTTCAGGCCGGCGGGCGCCTTTGTACCAGACCTCCCCTTCCTGGGGATGGTAAAAGCCAGAAATAACATTGAGCATCGAGGATTTCCCAGCGCCATTGGGTCCGATAATCGCGCGAATTTCTCCCTCGCGCACATCAAAGGAAATATCCTTGATCGCCACCACCCCGCCAAACCGCAGGGTGATATTCTTCATTTCCATCATCACAGAACCAATGGTTCGGCCATCTGCGGTTACAAAACTTTCAGCTTGGTCAAACATGGGGCGGATACTCCAAAGAATATTGAATGATCACTGCGGGCATGGATACAATCATTGGGCAGCCATCTGTTGCTCAGCGGCAAGCGCTGCATCCCGCAGCTCCAATTTTGCCGAAATCGAGCCCTTGCGCCCATCCTCATATGTCACCTCAGTAGTGGTCTCAACAAACAGCGCGCCGCCGTAAAGGCCAACGATCAGATCATCAAATTTATCCTCAACCGTGCGACGACGCACCTTGCGCGTGCGGGTCATTTCACCGTCATCGGCGTCCAATTCCTTATGCAGAACCAAGAAGCGGCGCACTTGGCAGCCCGACAACATCGGATCTTGCGCGATGCTTTGATTGGTTTCTTCAATATGGGCTTGGATCATGTCCAATACCTGCGGGTGCTGGGACAGCTCTTGATAGCCGCCATAGGCAATATTGTTGCGCTCGGCCCAATTGCCCACTGCATTTAGATCAATATTCACAAAGGCGGTGCAATAGTCCCGGTCATTGCCGAAAACGACAGCCTCCAAAATATTTGGATAGAATTTGAGCTTATTCTCAACATATTTTGGCGCAAACAAACGCCCATCAGCCATTTTGCCAACATCTTTGGCCCGGTCAATAATGCGCAGATGGCCCGTGTCCTCTTCAAAAAAGCCCGCATCTCCCGTGGCCACCCAGCCTTCGGCATCCTTGGTTGATGCTGTGCTTTCAGGGTTGTTGTAATATTCCACAAAAACGCCCGGTGACCGGTAATAGATCTCGCCATTGTCTCCAATGCGCACTTCGACGCCCGGTGCCGGAACGCCAACCGTATCGGCCCGCACCTCGCCATCGGGTTGAATGGTGACATAAACCGTAGCTTCTGTTTGCCCATACAGCTGTTTGAGGTTGATCCCAAGCGAGCGGTAAAAATCGAACAGCTCCGGCCCAATCGCCTCACCGGCTGTATAGCCAATGCGCACGCGGCTCAGGCCAAGGGTGTTTTTCAACGGGCCATAGATAAAAATATCCCCCAGAAAATACTTCACCCGATCCATAAAGCCGACCGAGGCCCCGCTCAATAGCGCGGGCCCGACGCGCTTGGCATGGGCCATCGCCTTGTCAAACATCCATTTCTTGAGACGGCCCGCATCTTCCATGCGGATCATCACATTGGTCAACTGGTTTTCAAACACGCGCGGCGGGGCGAAATAATAGGTCGGACCGATTTCACGCAAATCCGTCATCATCGTCTCTGCGCTCTCAGGGCAATTGACGCAAAAACCCGTCCACAGGGCTTGCCCCATCGAGAAGGTATAATCACCGACCCAGGCCATCGGCAGATAAGCCAACACTTCTTCGCCCGGGCCCAAGTCATCAAATTGCGATGAGTTTTTTGAGGTTTCAATGACGTTTCGATTGGACAAGACCACGCCCTTTGGGCGGCCCGTTGTCCCGGAGGTATAGAGCATCACGCAGGTGTCATCATAGGTCTGCGCCGCTTGGCGTTTGGCCAGCTCGTCGCCCAAATCTCCCCGCGCCGCCCGGCCTTCCTCTTGCAAGCTTTGATATTGCTTGAGGATGCTGTGGTCATATTTGCGCAGACCGCGTGGATCCAAATAGATGACAGTCTGAAGATTTTTCAAACTGTCGCGAATGTCGAGGATCTTATCCACCTGCTCCTGATCACCGGCCACGATAAACCGCGCATTGCAGTGATCCAGAACATAGGCAATCTCATCTCCCACCGCATCTTGATAAATTGGCACGGGTACAGCGCCAATGGATTGCGCCGCCAACATTGCCCAATAAAGATACGGACGGTTGCGACCCGCAATCGCCACATGATCGCCTTTTTGTGCGCCCAGCGAGAGCAAACCCAAGGCCAAAGCCTCCACTTGCTCCACCGCTTCAACCCAAGTCCAGCTTTGCCAAATGCCAAATTCTTTCTCGCGATAGGCCGCTTTATCGCCAAACTCACGCGCATTGCGTGCCAATAATGCTGGAATAGAGACCAGATCCGCCGAATCCGTCGCAGTCAAAATACTATCCTCCCAATGCCGGTTCCCGGCGCCTTTTCATAGGCTCTGGTCAGATAATGGAACTGCGGGTTGCCAAAGGTCAATCAATTTTTTTGAACATCCGTTCAATTCCACCCAAAATCGTCATGCGAAGACCCATCAAAGGATGCAAAAGGCACAGGAACGAGGGCGGCACTTACTCTTGCAAGATCACCCGCGTCGGATGAATTTCGCCTGATTTATAACGCCCAATCGCCTGGGCTTTGCCCTCATGGCTGACCCAAATTTCATCGCCATACTCTGCGGCGGTAAAACAAATCGCCGGATTGCCATTGCGCAATTTTGCCGCGCCTTCGGCATTGGTTGTTCCTTGCAACAGATCCGTCAAACCTTCTTCTAAAGGACGCAGAAACTGGTCAATCTCGGAGGTTTTTGCAAAGGGTTCGATCTGTTCGAGGCTGACCGCATGTTCCAAATCGAACGGGCCCGACCACAGGCGACGCAATTGCGCCACATGGCCATAGCAGCCCAAAACCTCTCCCAAATCCCGCGCAATCGAACGCACATATCCGCCCTTGCCACAGGTCATTTCCAAGACCGCTTGATCGGCTGAGGGTCGATCACTAAGCAACAGCTCTTCGACCCAAAGCGGCCGGGCGGCAATCTGCATTTCTTCGCCCGCGCGCGCCAATTTATAGGCCCGCTGCCCGTCAATTTTCACAGCGGAAAATTGCGGCGGCACCTGCATGATTTCCCCAAGAAACTCCTGTAAGGCTTCAACAATCTGCGCATCATCGGGTCGCAGATCAGAGGTTTTGATCACCTCACCCTCCGCATCATCCGTATTCGTGGCCGCACCAAAGTTTACTGTAAATTCATAGGCTTTCGTTGCATCCGTGATATAGGGGATGGTCTTAGTCGCCTCGCCCAGCGCCACAGCCAAAAGCCCCGTGGCCTCGGGATCCAAAGTCCCCGCATGGCCCGCTTTTTTAGCATCAAATGCCCAGCGAATTTTATTGACCACAGCCGTGCTGGTCAGGCCTGCAGGCTTATCAACAATGACCCAACCGGAAATGTCCCGGCCCTTGCGTGTGCGTCCCATAAGTCCCTCATGCGTTCTAGGCGGCTGCCCTAGCCCGGGCAGCGCAGCAGGTCAATCGCTCTGAGAGCCCGTATCTGCTGCATCCTCAACCTCTGGATCCGGCCCGAGATCGCGGCGCACCTCTTCGCGCTCAAATAAGGCGCGGGTGCTGTCTATCCGATCAAAAGTCTCATCGATGCGAAACCGCAGATCAGGGGCAAATTTCAGCCCTGCTTTGCGACCGACGATGCTGCGAATCTGGCCTTTGTTCCGCGCCAATGCGGCAATCGACTCCTCATAGAGCTTACCCCCCAGAGGCATGATGTAGACAGTCGCAATCTGCAAATCTGGCGAGGTGGTCACCTCTGAGACAGTGATTGAAATGCGGTTCAGTTCGGGATCGTGAATCTCGTCACGGGCCAGAATTTCAGACAGCGTTCGGCGAATAACCTCGCCGACTTTCAGTTGCCGTTGCGAAGGTCCGGATTTTTTGTGTGATCTGCTTTGTGCCATGGAAGAGGTCATAGGCGCTGTACCAATAGGTTTGCAAGTGGCAAAACTTTGCGCCACATAAGCAAGAAAGGAGAATGTCATGGCTCAAACCCCCGCAATCACCATCACCGGCGCCTCTGGGCGCATGGGGCAAATGCTGCTGCAAACTGTTTTGAACAGCGATAAAGCCAGGCTTGTCGGCGCAGTTGAACGCAAGGGACACCCCTGGGTCGGCCGCGATGTTGGTGAGGCTATGGGCGGCCAAGCTGTGGGCGTGGTTGTCACCGATGAGCCGCTTGAGGCTTTTGCGCTCTCTCAGGCTGTTATCGATTTCACCGCCCCCGCCGCCACGCTGGAATTTGCCGCCCTCGCCGCGCAAGCCCGCGCCGTGCATGTCATCGGAACCACTGGCATGAGCGAGGACGATCTAGAAAAGCTCGAACCGGCCAGCCGCCACGCGGTGATTGTGCGTGCTGGGAATATGTCACTTGGCGTAAATCTTCTTACGAAATTGACCGAAAAAGTCGCCGCCGCCTTGGATGAGGATTTCGACATCGAAATTATCGAAGCGCATCACCACCACAAAGTGGATGCCCCTTCTGGTACGGCCCTCATGCTGGGGGAAGCGGCCGCCGCAGGCCGCGGTGTCTCATTGAGTGATATGCGCGACAGTGGCCGCGATGGCATCACCGGTGCCCGCAAACGCGGTGATATTGGCTTTGCCGCGATTCGCGGCGGTGATATCGTTGGCGAACACGACGTGCTCTTCGCCTCAGCCGGCGAACGCATCATTTTGCGCCATGTTGCCACAGATCGCGCCATTTTCGCCCGCGGCGCGCTGAAAGCCGCGCTTTGGGGGCAGGGGAAAAAACCTGGTCACTATGATATGATGGATGTCTTGGGGCTGTAAAAACCCGTTCTAAAGCCTGGACTGCGCTGATGATATCGGTCCGCTCTTAAAAATCCACCGCGATGCCTTTGCGCTCCCAGTCGCCAAATCGTACGGGCTCGGGTCCGTCACGCCCGCCAAGCTCTGGCGGCAGAGACTGCTCAGGTTGTGCCGCTTTGCGGGCTTCAGCTTCAGCCAGTGCGCGCGCGGCGGCGGCTTTGAGATCGGGTTTCTTGTTTTCTGTCATAAGGCTGATATACGCCGCTTTCATCAGATCGCAAGGATAGCTTATGCCCCGCCCCCCGCAAAAATCAGGTCGCTCCGGACTTTCCATGGCCGGTCAAACCAACAAACGTCCCGTTTTGAACCTGCCACGGCAGGCGGCTGTGCGGATATTGAACGGTGTGATGACTGAGCATAAACAGCTTTCTGAATTAACGCAGTCTGACGACTTCCAAGCCTTAGCGCCCGAAGATCGGGCCCGCAGCCAGCGTTTGGCCACCCATACCCTCCGCCATGTGGGCCGGGCGGATCGGGCTTTGCGGCCGCATTTGGCCAAGCTGCCAGCTGTCGAAGTGCTGAACATTTTGCGTCTGGGTTTGGTCGAGATCGCAGGGCTCGGCGCTCCAGCCCATGCTGTGGTCAATGATTTGGTCTCTATTTGCGCCGCCTCCAATCAAACCCGTCCCTATAAGGGCCTTATCAACGCTGTGCTGCGCAAGGCTGTCGCAGATGTGACTGGAAAATGGGACAAATCCCCCGTGCAAATGCTGCCAAAATGGCTGCGCAATCCTCTGCGCGAAGCCTATGGCAATGGCACAATTATGGCCATCGAAACCGCGCACATGCGCGGCGCACCGGTGGATTTGACGGTCACTGGCGATCTTGCAACCTGGGCGTCCACTTTGGGCGGCACGCCCTTGGCAAATGGATCCCTGCGCCTGGGCGAGATTGGGCAGATTTCTGCGCTTGAGGGTTTTGCAGAGGGCAAATGGTGGGTGCAGGATGCCGCGGCCGCTTGGCCTGCTGCCGCTTTGGCGGTGACGCCCGGTGAAACCGTGTTGGACGTCTGCGCCGCGCCCGGCGGAAAAACCATGCAAATGGCAGCCCAAGGTGGTGTCCTCACGGCTTTAGATATCTCCGCCAGTCGGATGGAGCGGGTGGCAGAAAATCTGGCCCGCACCCAATTGGCCGCTGAATTGGTGGTGGCAAATATTCTTGAATGGCAAGATCCACGGCAGTTTGATGCCGTTTTGCTCGATGCGCCCTGTTCCGCCACCGGGACAATTCGCCGGCACCCGGATCTACCTTTCGCCAAGGATGGCACCGGCATTTCAGAGCTGATTGAGCTTCAAACACAAATGCTTAATGCAACAGTAGGACGGGTGAAGCCGGGCGGCAAGCTGGTATTTTGCACCTGCTCATTGATTCCCGATGAGGGCGAAGTGCAGGCGGAAAATTTCTTGCGCAGACATAAAGATTTCACCGTGGATACGAGCCTGCCTCAGGGCATGGATCCAGCTTGGCGCACCGAGGAGGGCGGGTTTCGTTTGCGTCCAGATTATTGGTCCGAGCTCGGCGGAATGGATGGGTTTTATCTTATCCGAATGAACCGGCGCGGGTGACATTTATCAGGGTGACAGGGTAAGGTGTTCGCCGTATAAAAACCACGAAACACTCAATTTTTAGGATCGCGTACGCCTGTGGCCCGATATTCTCATCAACTGTCTTGGATACAGCAACTCCGGTATCGCTGGCTGTTGCGCTTGGCGGCTTGGTCTAAGCCGAAGGTGGGGTTGATCGCGACGCCAGAGCCTTGGACAACGGGCGATTTTGATCGCGGCCTGCGCATTCTCTCAGGAAAAATTGTCTTCACCGGGCATATGATGGACATTGGTGAAAGCTCGATATGGAACCACAAGCCGCCATCCCCGCTGTTTGCAGCTGAATTGCATGGGTTTCGATGGCTCGATGACTTGGCGACCTATGGCGATGCCCGCGCCATGGGTACCGCCCAAGCTTGGATTTTGGATTGGATAGATGGTTTTGGCATGGGGCTCGGGCCCGGCTGGAGCGCAGATGTCACCGGCCGGCGCTTGATCCGCTGGATCAACCATTCGGCCTTTTTGCTGCACGGCCTGTCGCAAAGCCGGCGCGATAAGATTTGTCAGTCTATGGCACTCCAAACCCGTTTACTAAGCACATCTTGGCGCCACCTGCCCGCCGGGCGGGGGCGATTCGAAGCCCTGGCTGGGCTGATCTGTGCGGCACAATCTTTGGCCGGGATGCAAAGCATACTGCCCCCGGCGCTGACGGCCTTGGTTAAGGAATGCCAAGCACAAATAGATGTGCATGGCACGATTGCCTCGCGCAATCCCGAAGAGCTTTTGGATATTTTCAGTCTGCTGACGTGGGTCAAACAATCACTCGAATTGACTCATGCCCCCGTTCCAGAGGCTTTGACGAAGAGCCTTGCAAGCATAGCGCCCGTGCTGCGCAGTCTGCGCCACGGTGACGGCACTTTAGCGCGCTTTCACGGGGGTAGACAGGGCAGCGAATATGTCTTGGATCAAGCGCTCGCCATCTCAGGAATCCGCGCCAGCGCTCTGCAGGATTCGGCGATGGGATTTGCCCGCCTCGCAGCCGGTGCGACGTCGTTGATCGCTGATGCCGCCGCCCCGCCCCTCGGCCAGGAGCGCTTTACCAGCCATGCATCCACCTGCGCCTTTGAGCTCTCAGTCGGACGCTCCCGCGTCATTGTGAACTGTGGATCGGGCCTACGATTTGGTGAGGATTGGCATCAAGCCGGCCGCTCCACCGCCTCCCATGCGACATTGGCGATCGAAGGGCTATCTTCCTCCCGCTTTGCTGCGCCGAAGCGCAATGGCACCCGCCCTTTTATCGAAACACCCAGCTTGGTGATGGTGGAAAAAACTCGGGCCGTGGATGGGGTGCGGTTACAGATGAACCACAATGGCTATCAAAAAAGCCATGGGCTCATTCATGCGCGCACGCTTGATCTGCCGGTCGACAGCAAGGGGCTTGTGGGCGAGGATGAGCTTTATGCTCCCGATGAGAGCGATGTGCGGCTTTTGCAGGCGGCGCAGGCAAAATCGGAGTCGCCGCTGCATTTTTCGATCCGCTTTCATCTGCACCCAGAGGTGACCCCAAATCTGGAGCCTGATTCGGCCTCTGTTTCCCTCACTCTGGCCACGGGTGATATTTGGGTCTTTCGCTGTCAGCCGGGCGTTGAATTGGCCTTGGACGAAAGTGTCTATTTTGAGGATGGTCGCCAATTCCCGCGCCCGTCACAGCAGATTGTTTTGACCGGTGTGATCAAAGAAATCACCACCCGCGTCCGTTGGTCACTGGCCAAAGCCAGCGAAAACCCTCAAAAGGCCTCCTAAGAAGCCAGGCGGTGGGGCGTGGCACATTCGTAGGATAACTCATGACACAGCTTGTAGACCTCAAACGCGCATTAATCTCCGTATCAGACAAAACTGGGCTGCTCGAGCTCGGTAAGGCGCTTGCAGATCGGGGGGTGGAGCTGCTCTCAACCGGCGGCTCGGCGAAAGCACTGCGCGATGCGCGATTGCCTGTGACGGATGTGGCCGATGTGACCGGGTTTCCTGAGATGATGGATGGGCGCGTAAAGACGCTGCATCCGAAAGTGCATGGCGGGCTGCTGGCCCTGCGCGACAATCCAGAGCATCTGGCTGCAATGCAAGAGCATGGGATTGCAGGGATCGACCTTCTGGTTGTCAATCTTTACCCCTTTGAAGCCACCGTTGCCAAAGGCGCAGATTATGACACGGCGATTGAGAATATCGACATCGGCGGACCTGCGATGATCCGAGCTGCTGCAAAAAACCACGGGTTTGTATCCGTGGTCACGGATACCGAAGACTATGACGCGCTCTTGCAAGAATTAGATGCGAATGGTGGGGCGACAGGGTATGAGTTTCGCCAAAAACTCGCGCTCAATGCCTATGCCCGCACCGCGGCCTATGATGCCGCTGTTTCAAATTGGCTGGCCAATACTTTGGATGTCACCCCCCGGCGCAAAGCGGTTGCAGGCACATTGGCGCAAACGCTGCGTTATGGCGAAAATCCTCACCAATCCGCAGCGTTCTACACCGACGGACAAGCCCGTCCCGGTGTCGCCACCGCCGTGCAACATCAGGGCAAGGAACTCTCCTACAACAATATCAATGACACCGATGCGGCCGTGGAATTGGTGGCCGAATTCGATCCTAAGAATGGTCCGGCTTGCGTGATCGTGAAACACGCCAACCCCTGCGGGGTCAGCCAAGGCGCGAGCCTTGTGGGGGCGTATCAGGCCGCCTTCCAATGCGACCAAACCAGCGCTTTTGGTGGCATCATCGCCCTCAACCAAACTTTGGATGGACCAACGGCCAGTGAAATTTGTAAAATCTTCACCGAAGTCGTGATTGCACCGGATGCGGATGAAGAGGCCAAGAAAATCTTTGCCCAGAAAAAGAACCTGCGGCTACTGACCATGGGCGCTTTGCCGGACGTCACAGCCGCCAGCCAAACCATACGCCAGGTCTCGGGCGGCTATCTTGTGCAGGATAAGGACACGGGTCAAATTTTGCCAAGCGATTTAAAAGTTGTGACCAAACGCGCACCAACGGCGCAGGAATTGCAAGATCTGCTCTTTGCTTGGAAAGTGGCGAAACATGTCAAATCCAACGCCATAGTTTATGTCAAAGACGGCGCAACCATTGGCATCGGCGCTGGGCAAATGAGCCGGGTTGACAGCACACGCATCGCAGCGCGTAAAGCGCAGGATATGGCGGAGGTTCTTGGGCTTGAGGCGCCTTTGACGCAAGGCTCAGTGGTTGCTTCCGATGCTTTCTTTCCCTTCGCAGACGGGTTAATCACAGCCTTTGAGGCCGGCGCCACGGCGTTAATCCAACCGGGCGGCTCCATGCGCGATGACGAGGTTATCGCCGCCGCAGATGCGGCCGGGTTGGCGATGGTCTTTACTGGCATGAGACATTTTAGGCACTGATATGCAAAAACTCTTACTCATAAGCGCAGCGAGCGTTCTTACGCTGGACCAGGTTACGAAATACCTGGTGGTGTTTTATATGAACCTGATTGAGCGGGGGCAAATTAGCGTTTGGCCCGGCTTTATTCACTTTCACATGGCCTGGAACAGCGGCATCAACTTTGGTCTCTTTTCCGACAATGGCCTCGCCACACGCTGGATCTTGATTGCCATAGCCCTCGGCATTTGTGGTGTTGTGACCTATTGGATGCGCCGCGAAACACGCCCCATCGCCCTCATCAGCGCCGGTATTGTGATTGGCGGTGCTTTGGGCAATGCGATCGATCGAGTCTTATATGGCAGTGTCGCAGACTTTCTCAACATCACCTGCTGTGGGCTGCAAAATCCCTTCGCGTTCAATGTTGCTGATATCGCCATATTTGCCGGTCTCTTAGGTGTGATGCTTTTCGCCAGTGACACCAAGAAACCCAACCCACCCACCTAGACTGCCGCTTTTTTCCTGATAAATAAAAATAATTTTGCACAATCAACCTCCGACAAGTTGCGAAGGAAGACCCATGTTCAATAGATTACTCGCCATTTTATGTCTCTGCCTACCACTGGAGGCTCTGGCCCAAGGCAAAACCACAGACTTCATGCTGGGCAATGGCATGCAAGTCGTGGTGATCGAGGACCACCGCGCGCCTGTGGTTGTGCATATGGTGTGGTATAAAGTTGGATCCGCCGATGAACCGCCAGGAAAATCCGGGATCGCGCATTTTCTCGAGCATCTCATGTTCAAAAAAACAGAAAATCTAGATGCCGGCGAGCTGGCCGATACGGTGGCGGCCAATGGCGGGTCGCACAATGCCTTCACCAATCTTGATTACACCGGCTACTATCAACGGGTGGCAGCCGATCGTTTGGAATTGATGATGCAGATGGAAGCGGATCGCATGACCGGCTTGCAGCTGTCCCCCGACGACATTGCCGTTGAGCGCGATGTGGTAATCGAAGAGCGCAACCAACGCACCGAAAGCGCGCCGGGCGCCTTGTTTAACGAACATTTGCAAGCCGCTCTGTTCCTGAACCACCCCTATGGCGTGCCGATCATTGGCTGGATGCATGAGCTGGAAGCTCTGAATTACGACGACGCGATGGCCTTTTACAAACAGCATTACGCCCCCAATAATGCCGTTTTAGTGGTGGCGGGCGATGTCACCCCAGCAGGGGTTAAAGCCTTGGCGGAGCAATACTATGGTTCTCTGCCAGCCAATCCGGCCGTTACGCCACGCGCGCGCAGACAAGAGCCGCCCCATCGGGCCGCCCGCCGCGTGATTTTTCGTGATGAGCGGGTCGCGCAGCCATTTTTCGCCCGTGGGTATCTCGCACCGACACGCGACAGTGGCGATCAGCGAACCGCCGCTGTGCTGGTCTATCTCGCAGAAATTTTAGGCGGCTCGGGCGCCACCTCTGTCCTGGGTCAGGCCTTGCAATATGATACACAGCAGGCGATTTACACCAGCGCCCAATATAAGCCCACGGCCTTGGACCTTAGCACCTTTAGTCTGGTGGCCGTGCCTGCACCCGGCGTGGACTTACAGCAAATCGAACACGCCGTAGATGCCACGATTGCAAATTTTATGACCCAAGGCATCGATCGTGAACTCTTTGAGCGTATCAAGTCCCAATTCCGCGCCAACGAAATTTACGCCATGGATAATGTCTCAGGCATTGCAGAGCGCTACGGCGCGGCCCTAACGCAAGGACTAACGGTTGCAGATGTGCAGGCCTGGCCGCAGATCTTGCAAGAGGTCACCCCCGAGGAGGTTATGGCGCTTGCCGAACGGTTGTTTGATGAACGAGCCTCTGTGACTGGCTGGATGATGGGACCAAAGGAGGAAGCACAATGATGCGTATTCTAGCCCTAGGAGCCCTGCTGTGGGCTGGCGCGGTTCAGGCCGATAGCCCTGTCAAAACCGTCACCAGCCCGGGCGGTCTCTCTGCCTGGGTTTTGGAAGAACCCGCAATCCCTTTCACCGCTTTGAACATTATGTTTTCCGGCGGCGCAGCGCTTGATCCCCCAGACAAGCGCGGTGCGGCTTTTATGATGACCGGACTGTTAGAAGAGGGCGCCGGAGATTTGGATTCGCAGGCCTTCGCAGCCGCGAAAGAAGCGTTATCTGCCTCTTTTAGCTTTGACGTAACCGACGACACTCTGTCTATTTCCGTGCGGGTTTTAACTGAAAACCGGGCCGAGGCTTTGGCCCTTTTGAAAACCGCATTAATGCAGCCCCGTTTTGACCCAGACGCCGTTGAAAGGGTGCGCCAACAGGTTCTCTCAATTCTGGCCTCAAATGCGCAAGATCCGACAGACACAGCGCAGCGCGTTTGGTCAGAGCAAGCCTTTGGAGATCACGCCTATGGAACCTCTTACCAAGGCACAGAAAGCTCCGTCGCGGCACTGACCCGCACCGATTTGCTGGCCGCGCATCAAAACCTTCTGGTGCGGGATGCAATATCAATCTCGGCTGTTGGGGATATTACGGCCGAAGAGCTCGGGCCCATTCTGGACGATTTGCTTGGCGATTTGCCGGCAGGGTCCACCCTCGAAACGGCGCCCTTGGAGCTGGACATCCCCGCCGGTCTGACCGTGGTGGATATACCCACACCGCAATCCGTCGCCATTTTTGGCCACAGCGGCATTGATCGCGCGCATCCTGATTTTTTTGCGGCCTTTATTCTAAACACCATTCTTGGCGGACATGGCATTGAAAGCCGGCTAACCGCAGAAGTCCGCGAGAAGCGTGGGCTCACCTATGGCATCTCGACAATTCTGATCAGCAAGGATCAGGCCGATGTGATGTTGGGACAGGTGGCCAGTGCCAATGACCGAATTGGCGCCGCTATTGAGGTCATTCGTGACGAATGGAGCAAGCTGGCCCGTGACGGTGTCACCGCCGAAGAATTGCACGCGGCTCAAACCTATCTGACCGGCGCCTACCCCTTGCGGTTTGATGGAAATTCACAGATTGCCCGGATCCTAGTGGGCATGCAGCGCCAAGGTTTAGGGCTGGATTACATCAACACCCGCAACGCAAGAATCAACGCGGTCACTCTGCCTGAAATCAACCGCGTGGCTGCGCAGTTGCTCAAGCCAGAGGCCTTGAATTTTGTTGTGGTGGGACAGCCAACAGGGCTCACAGAAGAGTAGCAGAATCGGATGAGAGCATGCTATAGATTGTAGCATGCTCAAACCTGACCCCAATATAAGCCAAAGCCAACCCATCATTCGGCAATTGAATGAAACTGCAATCAATCAAATTGCAGCGGGTGAAGTTGTTGAGCGCCCGGCCTCTGCCATCAAAGAGTTGGTGGAAAACGCCATTGATGCCGGCGCCTCACGGATCGACGTGGAATATGCCGACGGCGGCAAGCGTTTGATACAGGTCACCGACAACGGCTGTGGCATTGCAGCCGAGGACCTAGCTTTGGCCATGTCACGCCATGCCACCAGCAAAATTGACGGCTCAGATTTGCTCAATATCCAAAGTTTTGGCTTCAGAGGCGAAGCTCTCCCCTCTTTGGGTGCGGTGGGCAAGCTGACATTGACAAGCCGTACGGCAACAGGCTCGGGCGCTGAATTGCAGGTTATGGGCGGCAAGCTCAGCCCCGTGCGCCCAGCCGCGATGCAGCCCGGAACCCGTGCAACCCTGCGAGATCTCTTTTACGCCACGCCCGCCCGCCTCAAATTTCTGCGGTCTGATCGCGCCGAGGCGCAAGCCATTGCCGATGTGGTCAAGCGTTTGGCCATGGCAGAGCCGGCAATTGCCTTCTCACTGCGCGACACCGGCACGGACCGGATGGTCTTCCAAGTTCAGGCTGAGCAGGGCGATATGTTTTCCGCGCTCCGTGGGCGCTTGGGGCAAATTATGGGCCGGGATTTTGTCGACAACGCCATTCCCGTCGATGCGGAACGCGAGGGGGTGAGCCTCACGGGCTTTGCGGGCCTTCCGACCTATTCGCGTGGGGCCGCCGTCGCGCAATATCTCTTCGTGAATGGCCGCCCAGTGCGAGACAAATTGCTGCTCGGCGCATTGCGCGGAGCCTATGCAGATTTTCTATCGCGCGATCGTCACCCGGCGGTGGCACTATTTGTGGAATGTGATCCGACACTGGTGGATGTCAATGTGCATCCTGCGAAATCAGAAGTGCGGTTTCGCGAGCCAGCCATGGTGCGCGGCCTGATCGTTTCCGGTCTGCGTCACGCGCTGGCCGAGGCGGGGCATCGTGCCTCTACCACCGTATCCAGTGCAGCCCTGGGCGCTTTTACACCCGAAACACCGAGCCAACCTCGTATCTACCAGATGGATCGCCCCCGCAATGCGCCGGGATATTCCGGTCTGGCTGAGACCGACACCATGTTTGATCCCCAGCCTTCGGCACGGATGGAAGAAGCACCACAGCTTGAGGCCCAGCACCGTCCCTTGGGCGCGGCGCGGGCACAATTGCATGAAAACTACATCCTCTCACAGACTGAAGACGGCTTGGTCATCGTGGATGCTCACGCCGCCCATGAGCGTTTGGTCTATGAAAAACTCAAAGCCCAGATGGCAGAAACCGGCGTGCGCGCGCAAGCGCTATTGATTCCAGAAGTGATCAGCCTGTCTGACGGCGATATAGCCCTTCTGATGGAGCAAAACGAAACCTTGACGCAGATGGGTCTCAGCATTGAACCCTTCGGCCAAGGCGCGGTTGCTGTGCAATCCGTGCCTGCCCTTTTGGGCCATGTGGATGTGCAGCGGTTGGTTTTGGATATCGTCGACGAGCTGTCGGACGGCGGCACGCAGCAAAGCTTGCAAGCACAGCTGGATGCGATTTTGAGCCGCGTGGCCTGCCATGGCTCGGTTCGCACAGGCCGCCAGATGCAAGCCGAAGAAATGAATGCGCTGTTGCGCGAAATGGAAGCGACCCCACACTCAGGCCAATGCAACCACGGTCGCCCCACCTATGTCAGTTTGGCTATGACCGATATTGAAAAGTTGTTTGGACGCACATGATAGTCACCCCTGAAATCACCTTAATCTTAATGATGGCCGCTGGCGGTTTTGCCCTTGTGGTCATGATTTTGCTTTTGATGGTGGCCCGCGCTGCGGGACGCGCGGCACAAGCAACAGCGCCTTTGACAAACCAAATGGAATATCTCAACCAAAGAGTGCAAACCATTGGCGACGGGCAACAACAATTGGCCGGTGGCCTGACCCATGTCTCAGAGGCACAGGCCGCACAACAAAACAATATGCTCAAGTTGATGGAAGCGCGCTTAGCCGCGGTTCAGGAACAAATGACGCTCAACCTGACCACAAATGCCAAGACCACCGCCAATTCACTGGGCGAATTACAACAGCGTTTGGTCACAATCGACAAGGCTCAGGACAATATCCAAAAACTTTCCGGTGACGTGCTCAGCCTGCAAGATATTCTGGCCAATAAGCAGACCCGCGGCGCCTTTGGTGAAATCCAACTGCAAGAGATCGTCAGCAAGGCCCTGCCGTCCGACGCCTATGCTTGGCAGGCCACCCTATCCAATGGCAAGCGTGCCGATTGCTTGATTCACCTGCCCAATCCACCGGGCCCAATTGTCATAGACAGCAAGTTCCCACTTGAGGCCTATGAGGCCCTGCGCAACGCCAAGACCGAGCTGGACACAAGAGATGCGGTCAAATTTATGCGCACCTCTGTGAAAGCGCATATCAAGGCCATTTCCGAGAAATATATTATCGAAGGTGAAACCGCTGACGGGGCGATCATGTTTTTGCCCTCAGAGGCGGTCTATGCCGAATTGCACTCAAATTTTCCCGAGTTGATCCGTGAAGGGTTTGAAGCGCGCGTATGGATTGTCTCCCCCACCACCTGCATGGCCACTTTGAACACGATGCGGGCGATCCTCAAAGATGCGCGGATGCGTGAACAAGCCGGCGCCATTCGCACCGCATTGCGGCAATTGCACCGGGATGTCGAGCTGGTGGTGGATCGGGTAGATAAGCTCAACACCCATTTCAACCAAGCGCGCAAAGACATCGAAGGCATCAGCACAGCCGCAGAACGCGCCGGGAAGCGCGCGCATAAATTGGACAATTTCGATTTTGAAGAGATAGAAGCGCTTGATCCGGTTGCGCCCCTGCCGAAACTATAGCCGGAACAAAGATTGCGCCACCCGCGGAATCCAAGCGCTAAACCGCAGCGGGGCGTCGGTGGCGGCAAGGCAGATACAATCATGACCAATCTCAGCCACAGGCTTGTGGTGCAACTCCTCATCGGCCACTTCAACATCACCGGCCGCAAAGCGCGCAGTTTCATCACGAAACGCACCCTGTAGTACGAGTGTCAGCTCTGTGCCGCGGTGCCCATGATCCGGCACAGCCGCTCCCGAGGGAATGTAGAGCAAACGCGCTGTTGCGGCGTGAGAGGTTTTCAACACAGCCTGCCGCACACCCAGACCAATGGGCCGCCATTTTACATCATTCAAACCACCGCCAATGTAGGCGCTCAAGGGATCAGGCACATCGCTGCCAACAGGCTTAGACGCCGTGGCTTTTGGCCCTTTGGCAATCAAGGCCATAGTCTTGGCCAAGGCCGCGTCACCCAAATTTTCTGTGGGCTGCGCTTGCAAAATCGCGCCACCAATAGAATTGAAACTTTGCGCAGCCGCGCGGCATTCGTCACACATCGACAAATGCGTGGCGACAACCAGGTTAAAAGCCTCCGGCAAAGAGCCTGCGGAATAGCCGATCAAGAGTTGATCTGAAAGGTGGTGGGTAATCTTGTTCATTGTATTCATTTCATCGTCTGGCGGAGTTTCGTTAAGGCCAATCTAAGGCGCGATTTGATTGTGCCAAGGGGCAGACCGGTTTCAGCAGCAATTTGGCCATGACTGAGGTCGCCAAAATAGGCTTTTTCAATCAATTCACGCTGCTGGCCGGGCAAGGCTTTCATGGCTTGGCTCAACTGGTCTGATTCTTGTTGCATCACTAAAACGTCAGAGGCTTCCGGCTCCGCTTCAGGACCCCAGGTCAGCTCCTCGGGTTCGGGGCGTCGTTGCTTGCGCAACGCGTCGATGTTTTTGTTGCGGGCGATGGTAAAGATCCAAGTGGATACGCTGGCTCGGCTGGGGTCAAAGAGATGTGCTTTGTGCCAGAGGGTGGCCATAACCTCCTGCGTGCAATCTTCTGCCATGCCCGGCGATGCGCCTGATTTCATCAAAAACGCTTTCACCCGCGGCGCAAAATATCCGAAGAGTTCAGCAAAGGCCTGCTGGTCTTGGTCTGTCTGAATACGCTTCAGATGATCAACCCATATATTTTTTGGGATGGTTTGTGTCACGGCGGGAAAATTTGCCTTCTGATCGTCAAGTGCATTTGAATTAAATGCAGCATAGGCCAGCTGACGACCAGATGCACCCGTTTCTTGCACTATATCCAAATTCATTCCCATGCTGTACATACGCAGTATCAAACGATTTGGATCAAAGAAAACGAGAAGGTTTTAAAAGTAATCCAAATCCACGCGTTCCGCGTAAAAGCTTCAAGTAACATTAAAGGATACGCCTATGCCATTTGAGACTGCCCCTTTGGGCGCTAAACGCATTGCTGTGATTGGTGGTGGCATTTCAGGTATGGGGGCAGCCTATGAATTGCGCCACGCGCATCAAGTGGTTCTGTTCGAATCCGGCCCAAAGCTCGGCGGCCATGCGCGGACTGTAATGGCCGGCAAGAACGGCGATTTACCAGTGGATACTGGATTTTTGGTTTTTAATGATGTGAATTACCCACATTTAATTCGCCTGTTTAAAGAGCTGGACGTGCCCGTGATGGACTCAGATATGAGTTTCGGCGCATCCATTGATGGTGGATGGTTAGAATATGGGCTCCTAGCCCCTACAGCCGTATTTGCCCAACCGCGAAACATCATCCGGCCAAAATTTTACGGCATGATCCGCGATATCTTAAAATTCAACAAACGCGCCAATAGCGAAGTAATTGATCCTACGATTACCATCGGTGAATTGGTCACAAAATGGCAGCTTGGGGATTGGTTTCGCGATTATTACCTTACACCCTTCACCGGCGCAATTTGGTCCACACCCATCACGCAAATCCTTGATTTCCCAGCGCAGGCCATGATCAATTTCATGAAAAACCACGCCCTGCTCGGTGCCGGTGGGCAACACCAATGGCGCACGGTGCGCGGCGGCTCGCGCGAATATGTAGGCCGCCTGCAAAGCGCCTTGACGCGGGCCAATGTTGACATTCGCCTGTCGAGCCCCGTGGCGCAAGTCCGGCGCAATCCTTTGGGGGTTGGGCTGCAGATGACCGATGGCAGTGTTGAGGCCTTCGATGAGGTGATTTTCGCCACGCATTCTGACACTACGCTTGCAATGCTCAGCGATGCCAACAGTCTTGAACGCAAGGCTTTAAGCGCGGTGAAATATCAGCCCAATGAGATGGTGCTGCATGGGGACTGCTCCATTATGCCCAAACGCAAGGCAGCCTGGGCGTCCTGGGTTTATACGGAAGACAAAGATCGTCAATCCGACCGTATTGATCTGACCTATTGGATCAACCGCCTTCAAAGCCTGCCTAAAGATGACCCGTGCTTCGTCACCTTGAATACCCAGCGCGATATTGATCCGGCCTTGATTTATGATCAATGCACCTTTCACCATCCGGTCTTTGACACCGCCGCTTTGAAGGCGCAACAGATTGTCAGCGACATCAACGGGGCAAATCATACCTGGTTTTGCGGCGCTTGGTTGCGCAATGGCTTTCACGAAGATGGGCTGGCCACAGGCATCGAAGCGGCCCGTCGGTTGACGGCGCAAAAAGCGACCATTTTGGCCGCCGCTGAATGACCTGCCTCGACCATATCAAGGCGCATACCTATCACGGGCGCAAAGGGCCCGTGTCCAATGCCTTTCGGTATGCGATAGACTATGTGCTGATTGATTTGGCCGCAGAACGCCCCTTGCCGACGCTTTTCTCGCGCAATCGGTTCAATTTGATGAGCCTGTTTGACAGCGACCATGGCGGCGCCCCCAAAGAGGGGCGTGGTCTGGCTTGGGCGCGCGATGTGTTGAAAGCGGAAAATCTACCGGGTAAGGAGCGTATTTTGCTTTTGGCGCAACCGCGCCTGCTCGGTCATGTCTTCAATCCAGTGAGCTTCTGGCTGTGCTTGGATACACAAGACAGGCTGCGCGTGGTGATTGCCGAGGTCAGCAACACCTTCGGTCAAAGGCACAGCTATTTGTGCTACAAAGAGGATCTCTCCCCCATCACGGCCCAAGACACATTGGGCGCTCAAAAAATCTTTCATGTCTCGCCGTTTCAGCCCGTCGAGGGCGATTACAGGTTTCAGTTTGACATTCGCGCTGAGCGCATCGGAATTTCAATTGAATATCTGCGGGCGGGCGGTGGTCTGATTGCAACGCTGGTTGGACCACGCCAACCCCTGTCCAATGCCTCAATCCTGGGTGGGTTTCTGCGGCGCCCTCTCGGATCTCGCCGGGTTTTGGCATTGATTCATTGGCAGGCGGTGAAGCTATGGCTGCGTAAGGCGCGGTTTCGCCCCTGCCCAGAGGCCCCACAAAGCGACATAAGCCGATGACCGCCAGCCCCAGCCATCCGGCTCTGCCGGCCTTTGCGGTTTTTGCAGGTTTTTTGGCCGCCGCTGGCATTCCCATCTATATCTTCGCACCCACTTTCTATGCGCAAAACTATGGTACGGGATTGACGGCCATTGCGGCGGTTCTGTTCTGGTTGCGCCTGCTGGATGCGGTGCAAGATCCGCTATTTGGTTGGATGTCTGAACGGTTGGGCCGCGACCGCAGGTTTTGGATCGGTTTTGCAGTTTTCATCTTGATCGGATCTTTGATCTTGCTGTTTGCCATCCCGCCGCGCACTGCGCCTTTGCTGTGGTTCGCCCTGTCCATGACCGGGCTGTTCAGCGCCTTTAGCTTTCTGACGATAAATTTCTATGCCCAGGGTATTTCAGCGGCCTCTCATCTGCCTGGCGGGCATATGCAACTGGCGGCTTGGCGCGAGACCGGCGGGCTCATTGGGATTTGCTTGGCGGCTGTCGCGCCAACCTTGCTCATGCTCTGGAGCGCCTCGCCTATGGTGGGTTTTACCCTTGGGTTTGCCGGTTGCGGGCTTCTGGCCTCTTGGATGATGCGGCATCAATGGGGCGGCGCTGCACCCCGTGCACCTTCCAACTTCGCAGTCATCTGGCAAGATCACCTGGCACGCCGCTTGTTGATCCTCGCCTTCGTCAATGCAATGCCCGTGGCCGTTACCTCAACGCTGTTTTTATTTTTTGTCACCCATCGGCTGCAGGCGGGCGCTTGGGCTGGTGGATTACTGCTGGTCTTCTTCCTCTCAGCCGCTGGCTCAGCCCCAGTTTGGGCCAAAGCCGCCCAACGCTTTGGCACGCGCCAAAGCTTGATTTGGGCCATGAGCCTGGCAGTCGTCGTCTTTGCCCTGGCGGCATTCTTGCGCAGCGGAGATGTGGCTTATTTTGCCCTGGTCTGCATCGCCTCGGGTGCCAGCATCGGCGCTGATTTGACACTTTTACCGGCGGCCTTCGCGCAACGATTATCCATAATTGCCCCGCGCGGGGGGCAAGGTTTCGGGCTGTGGGCTTTGATGAGCAAGTTGACCCTGGCCGCAGCCGCCATAGCTGTATTTCCAATTCTAGACGGGGCAGGATTCAACGCCACGGCCCAGGGACAAACCGCGCAAGCCCTTTGGACCCTGACTTTGCTCTACGCGGTTTGCCCGCTCATACTAAAACTGGTTGCGATTGGCTTGCTGATCAAAACCCCTTTGCAGGATGAACAGATATGACCATGACTTTCATCATCTTGGCCGCACTCGCTCTGGCGCTTGGCCTGCGCTATGCCACCGGCTTCAGAGCCCAGCGCCCGCAGCACTATGGCGCCAGCACGCCCGTGTTCGATGTCAGAGAGGTCCTAAAAGGGCCAATGCTGTGCGAAGGGGTGATCTATGGTCCCTTTGGCCGCGTAACGACCCGCTTTGTCGCCCAAATGCATGCGGAATGGCAGGGCAATGAAGGTCGCATGACCGAAGAATTCCGCTACGACAGCGGCACAGTCCAGCACCGCGAATGGACTTTGAAACTCAGTGACGATGGCCAGATTCAAGCCACTGCGCCAGATTTAATCGGCATAGGCTATGGGCAGCAATCGGGCGCAACGGTGATGCTTGCCTATGACATCAAACTCACCGAAGAGGCCGGTGGCCACGCGCTCAAGGTCACAGATTGGATGTATCTCATGGAGAATGGTGCAATCATGAACCGGAGCCAGTTTCGAAAATTTGGGTTCAAAGTTGCAGAATTGGTCGCCACAATGCGGCCTATGCCGGCGGTTTGATCCGTAATGAACTATGCTGCAAAACGCTACTGGCTCATAGGCGCCAGTGAGGGGCTTGGCCGGGCTCTTGCCCATAAGATGAGTGCTGCGGGCGCAGAGCTCATTCTGTCGGCCCGCTCAGAGACACGTTTGCAGGCCTTGGCCGATGCCCTGCCCGGCCCGGCAGAGGTTCTGCCTTTGGATCTGGCCGATAGCGCATCTGTCGCAGCTGCCGGCGCGCGGTTGGGTCATGTGGACGGGGTGGTGTTTCTAGCGGGGGTTTATTGGCCCATGCCGGCGCAAAACTGGAATGGCGCGCAGGCTCTGGCCATGGCCGACATCAATTTCATCGGCGCGTTCCGAGTTCTTGATCAAGTGATGGAGTCTTTTCTGGCGCGTGATGCCGGGCATATTGTGCTGACCGGCTCTCTTTCTGGGTTTCGAGGTCTGCCCGGTGCGATTGGCTACGGACCTTCAAAAGCGGGGCTTATGGCCTTGGCAGAAAGCCTGCGCGCTGATCTGCACCGCACAGGAATCAAAGTACAGCTGGCCAATCCCGGCTTTATTAAAACCCGCCTGACCGATAAAAATAGCTTTGCGATGCCCTTTATCATGTCGCCCGAAAAAGCCGCAGATCACATGCTACGCCACATGGAAACTACGCGATTTCAATACAGCTTTCCGCGCCTATTTTCCTGGGTATTTCGAGGCAGTCGCTTTTTGCCTGAACGGCTATATTTCAAGATTTTTGGCAAGAGCTGAGGAGTTCAAGACGCCGAGTCTTTACCCAAAATTGACAGATGGTTGTCAAAATGCGCACCCGCCTTGGCCCAAACACCCTGCGCCATATCGTGCAACCCCAATAGGCTTGGCAAAAGCTGTGCTGCAAAATCCTCGGAACTTTCACGCGGCAAGAGTGACGGCAAGTTATCAATCGCCGTGACGTCCAAAATCGGATGTTCATGAACACGCAGCGCGGGATGCTCCCAGCTTGTGGTGCGATCGTAAACTTTGATGGGAGAAAAGGCACTGCCCGGGTCGCATGCAATATCGCCAATAACCCGAAGCACGCGCGGTGCGCTTGAGGCAGAGGCCGGCACGAAAACCGGAGTTGACGCGCTGGCAAGAATGCAGTTGAGAAAAATGTCATGGGTCAAAATTTCGGGAAATGGCCCGCCCTGCGCGGTTTGCGCCATATCCCAGCCGGTCACTTCAGCGCCCATGGCGCGGCAAAAATCACGCGCGCCGCTGCCCACCCGACCCAGAGCGCCGATGATGATGACCTTTGGACAGGTATCCCCCCCAAGATCTGCAGCGATATGGTGTTGTAGAGCCGCCGCGGAAGAAAAGGTCTGCAAAGGGGCGCAAAGCCCACCGCTGCGCGCCGCCGCCCAGCATTTGAGCGCAACCGCCGCCCCGGCATATCCAGCCCAGTAGCCAAAGGCAGCGACCCGTCGCCCGGTGTCATCCGTGAGATACTCCAGATCATAAAGCCGCCCGCCCCCTCGCTTAAACCGCGCCAGCAAGCGCGCGCCGTCCGGCTGACCCTTATAGGCATGTCCAAACATGATATGGCGATGCACCAGCGGGCTATCGTCGTCGGGCAGCTCTTTCAATCCAAAGATAATTGCGTCTTTAGGGGCGTTGCGCCAGGATCCCGTCGCGGCCAAGCGGCACCCTTTGTAATCCGCCAGGGAAATAGCACGGCTCGGATCTTCTTCCAAAGTTACTTGAAACCCGGCCCGGAGAAGCTCTGCCACACCGTCCGGGGTCACGCCGACACGTTGCTCATTCGGGCGCTCTTCGGCACGAATCCAAATATGGGTCATAACAGACCTTTCTCAGCGAGCGTCGCAGCCGAGGGGCGCGCGGCGATGGACCGTTGCAGCTGTGCCAACTTGGGGTAATTTTGAATCTTCACCCCATCGCCAGCCAGCCATTGCGTAATGGCAAAAAGATGGGCATCTGCCAGGGTGAACTCAGCCCCAAATATATACGGGCCGACGATGACATTTTCCACATAAGCACAGCTTTCCGCCATGGTTTGCGGGACTTTCGCTCTCATATCCTCAAAGGAGGTTTCCAGATCAGCCCAGCGATAGCCACGCAATATATGCGCATGATTTATATGCATGGTGGCGGCGAGATAATAGGATATCTCCCGATGCTTGGCGCAGGCAAACGCGTCCTTTGGCAGCATATGCGGGGCGATATATTCCAAGATCGCCGCAGTCTCGGTCAATATGCCGCCCTCAGTGACCAAAGCCGGAACGCGGCCCTTTGAGTTGATCTCCAGATAGGCCTGACTGCGCTGATCCTCAGTGGCAAAATCAATCAAACATAGCTCATATTCGGCCCCCACCTCCTCCAACACAAGCGCAACTGCGACGGAAATGGTGCCTTTGGTGGCGAAAAGTTTTAGCATAGTCTGTCCTAATTCGTTTATTAAATCACGGTCCGAGCATGGCGGCGGTCGGCAGCATCCAAATGTGGCGTGCCATTATAGCTTGCCATTTGCGTCGCGCCTTGTGCAATTGAAAATCGATGTATCGAAGAATTATGAATAGGCAACATCACCTGGGCAAACCCCTCCGGCCCTAGGGACAAATGTTGGGCAATCGCCATGCCAATCACGCCGCCAGAGGTGATCACCAAACTGCGGCCGCCAAGCTCTGTGAGCTCCGACATCACTTGTCCGAAGCGATCTGCGAAACTGCGGTAGCTTTCATGGGCACTGTCCAACCGGCCCGCATGCCAAGCGGTGAAAAGCTGTGGCGCATGCTGGGCAAATTCTTCCGCTGAGCTGGGCAAAGGCTTTCGGGTTTGCGCCTGATATTCTCGGGCCAAATCAAAATAGCGCAGCTCATTCACCCGGGGGTCAATCGCGATGCTCTGCGACAGAGCTAACCCCGCTGCGGTCTCCTGATGCCGCCGAAGATCGCCACAAATCACCCGATCAAACGCTGTGTCCTGCGCGCGCAGATAATCGCCCAGCCAAGCAGATTGTTGATGACCCGTGGCGGAAAGCTTGTCATAGCTTTCCTCATCTTGGGCACCGGTATTGGCTTGTCCGTGACGGATCAATATAATTTCACTTTGACTCATGGCACTGAGTTAGCCCGCTTTAGCGGTTTTGCCAATCGGCTTGAAATGATATGCATCGGAAACCTGCCTTGGCGCAAATTTGGCCATGCCTGTCGCGTATGACACCTGTTTTGAGCAAAAAACTGGTCTAACAAGAGAAAGATTCGCAGGAGACGTTCGATGTCAGAGACAGTAACATTCACCCTTGATGGCGCAGAGGTTTCGGCCCCGGCAGGACAAACGATTTGGGACGTCACCAAAGGCCAAGGCTTTATCATTCCCCATCTGTGTCACCGCGACGAGCCGGGATACCGGTCCGACGGCAACTGCCGCGCCTGTATGGTCGAAGTGGAAGGGGAGCGGACGCTGGTCGCCTCCTGCATCCGTCCCGTCGCCGAAGGCATGGTCGTGCACACCCGCTCGGACCGCGCCAAGCAGGCCCGTCGGATGGTTATGGAAATGCTGGTTGCAGATCAGCCGACGCCAGAAGTGGCACATGACAAATCCAGCCACCTTTGGGAGATGGCCGCAGGTCAAGGCGTCCTCGAAAGCCGCTTTCCAAAACTCGAAGAGGGGCGCATTCCCCTATTGGATGACAGCCATGTCGCCATGTCCGTCAATCTCGATGCCTGTATTCAATGCGGCCTTTGCGTGCGCGCCTGCCGCGAGGTTCAGGTCAATGACGTTATCGGCATGTCTGGCCGGGGTCATGATGCCTATCCAACCTTTGATATGGCAGACCCCATGGGTGAAAGCAGTTGTGTGGCCTGCGGTGAATGCGTGCAAGCCTGCCCGACAGGAGCACTCTTGCCGGCCACCGTCACCGATGAAAACCAGATCGGCGACAGCAAAGATTTTGATCATGAAGTCGAAAGCATCTGCCCCTTCTGCGGGGTGGGCTGTCAAGTCAGCCTCAAGATCAAAGGGGATCGCGTTAAATATGTCGAAGGGATCAATGGCCCCGCAAATGAGGGGCGCCTCTGCGTGAAAGGTCGGTTTGGATTTGACTATATCCATCACGACCACCGCCTGACCAAACCCCTCATCCGCAGAGAGGATGCGCCAGCCAAGGGGCTCAACGTTGATCCAGGAAATTGGGGCGATGTCTTCCGTGAAGCCAGCTGGGAGGAGGCATTGGATCTTGCGGCCGGTGGTCTGGCCAAGCTCAAGCAATCCCACGGCGGCGCCTCCGTCGCGGGCTTTGGCTCGGCGAAATGCACCAATGAGGAAGCCTATCTGTTCCAAAAGCTCATCCGCCAGGGTTTCGGGCATAACAATGTGGATCACTGCACCCGCCTCTGCCACGCCTCCAGCGTTGCGGCCTTGATGGAGAACGTTGGCTCTGGCGCGGTCACTGCGACCTTTAACGAGATTGAAAACGCCGATGTGGCGATTGTCATCGGTGCAAATCCAATTGAAAATCATCCCGTTGCGGCGACTTATTTTAAGCAATTCACCAAACGCGGCGGGAAGCTGATTGTCATGGATCCGCGCGGACAGGCCCTCAAGCGCTTTGCCAGCCACATGCTGCAATTTCGCCCTGGGGCGGATGTCAGTATGCTCAACGCCATCATGCATGTGATCGTGGAGGAAGGCCTCTATGATCAGCAATACATCGACGCCTACACCGAAAACTGGGAGGCAGAGCGCGCGCATCTCAAAGGCTTCAGCCCTGAGAAAATGGCCGATATCTGCGGCATTGATGCGGAAACCCTGCGCGATGTGGCGCGGGTGTTTGCCGGTGGTAAGGCGGGGATGATCTTCTGGGGCATGGGGGTGTCGCAGCATATCCACGGCACTGACAATTCGCGCTGCCTGATTAGCCTGGCGCTCATGACCGGGCATGTGGGCCGGCCGGGTACGGGGCTGCATCCCCTGCGCGGGCAAAACAATGTGCAGGGTGCCTCTGACGCTGGGCTCATCCCGATGTTCCTGCCCGATATGCAAACCGTGGTCAGCGATGAGGTTCGGTCCAAATTCGCCGACATCTGGGCCCGCGATGGTGGTGTCAATGAGCCACTGGACCCCAACAAAGGTCTCACCGTCACCGAAATCATGGATGCTGTGCACACGGGCGATATTCGCGGCATGTATGTGCTAGGCGAAAACCCAGCCATGTCCGATCCTGACGTGGCCCATGCTCGGGATGCTTTGGCCAAGCTGGAGCATCTGGTGGTGCAAGATATTTTCATCACCGAAACCGCCAATTATGCCGATGTGATCCTGCCCGCCGCCGCCTTTGCCGAAAAGAGCGGCACCGTCACCAACACCAACCGGCAAGTGCAAATGGGCCGGCCAGCGGTCCCCCCACCGGGCGAGGCGCGCGCGGATTGGTGGATCGAAGTGGAATTGGCCAAACGGCTTGGGCTGGGCTGGAGCTATACCCACCCCAGTGAGGTTTTCGCTGAGATGAAGCTGACCATGAAATCCTTTGACAATATCAGCTGGGAGCGTCTCGAAAACGAGAATGCGGTGACCTACCCATCGCTCTCGCCCACAGATCCGGGCCAGCCCATCGTCTTTGGTGATGGCTTCCCGCGGCTGGATGGGCGCGCGCGCTTTACCCCAGCAGATTTGATTGCCCCCGATGATGTGCCAGATGCCGATTATCCGATGATCCTGACCACGGGCCGGCAGCTCGAACATTGGCATACGGGCTCCATGACCCGGCGCTCAAAGGTGCTGGATTCGGTGGAGCCAGAGGCCAATTGCTCGCTGCATCCCTCCACCCTGCGCAAGCTGGGCGTGGCGCCGGGCGGCTTGGTTCGTTTGACCACCAAACGCGGCAGCATTGAGATTATGGCCCGCGAGGATCGCGCCGTGGCGCCGGATATGGTCTTTTTGCCCTTCGCCTTTGTGGAGGCGGCGGCCAATCTTCTGACCAATTCCGCAGTGGACCCCTTTGGCAAAATCCCCGAATTCAAATTCTCCGCGGTGAAGGTGGAAAATGCCAAGGATCAAATCGCCGCCGAATAGCGTCAGACCGACATGCGGAATTTGAGCCTGAGCGCCAGGGCCATGAGAAACAAAAGGAACGGGCTGAGGATCGCGGCCATGGCGCTGAGAAAATGCAGCACATGCGGCGCGGCACGTAGGGCTTTGAGGGTGTGCTCCTCAACATAGGCATGGCCGCCGACAAACGGCACCATCCGCCCGCCGGTGTGGTAGAGCACATCCCAGGTCGTGACCGCCGCCTCCTGCGCGGCCCATCCTCGCCAGGCGGCAAAGGTGAAACCCCAGATACAAAGCAGCGCCAAAGCCGGCCGGCCAATTGAGGTGCCATGATCACAAATCCACGCATAGGCTTTGCGCAGAAGCCGCTCAAATGATGGCTCTGCCAGCTCCGTCCGACAGGCCAGCTCCCGCCGGATCATCTCCTTCCGCAGCTCCAACTGCCCGATATGTTCGGCTTGGGTGCGGATGAATTCGTAGGAGGTAATTTGAGCGAGCAAGGCACCTTTGATGGTGTCTTCGGTTTTCTTGTGGCCATTTCGTTTTGGAATATCTGGCCAGGTGACACCATGGAAATCACTGCCCGGATGAAGTTTTTGCCCGTGGAACATTGGGGTAAAATTTAAAAAATGTGCATCTCGAAAACTCATATCCAGAATTCTGTCATTCTTCGACCAATAAAAATCAATCTGTCCACAAAAAGTGACCCTATCGAAGAGAGCAGCAACGCGGAATTGCGCATCTCCGAAATGGACAGCTTCCAAAAATTCAGAGCCTGAAAATATGGCCCATTGTTCGAAATTTGCACCATAAAAATCAACGGGGCGCTCAAAACAACAATTCTTAAAACTGATCGTTCGTGCAAAAATTGCGCCTGCGAAACTTAACTTCTTTCTGAAAATAAGGTTATCGATCGTTATATTTGGCAGGAGTTGACTAAAATCAGTACCAAATGGAAACAAACTTTTAGCATTTTCGAGTTCTTCGTCAGACAATGGCGACGCGCGCCTAAGTTCAGCACTGTCAATGTCCCAATCTTTCATTAAAAGTAAGCGCCGTGCGTCGGTGACCTTCAAGGATACCAAGCGCGCCCGTCTTTCCTCAACCAAATACTTCATAAACCCATTCCAACGGTTGGCGAGGCGTACTGGGTGCTCATCCGACCACAAGATCAGCTTTACCCAAGGGTTGTCGCTCTCTTCGACCGAAATGCGGTCGGGTTTGGGGTCGCTCATCGGTTCAAATCACTTTGTCATCAAATATCGCCGCCCAAATGGGCTGGCCGAGGCAAGCCTGCAAAATATTTTGACAAATGGCAATATATCAGGGGCTTGCCCATGGGCCGGGCGGGACAGGCGCTCTTGAACTTCGCCACACAATCGCCCAGCATAGGCTATGATCACCCGCTCCCATATCAAGGACGATGCGCCCAGCGTCGCGGTCTATTCCGACTGCGAGCGGTATCGCTATGCTCTGACCCGCGTTTGGGAGCCGCAGGGGCGGCGGTTGAGCTTTGTGATGCTCAACCCCTCCACCGCCACCGAGGTGCAAAACGATCCCACAGTCGAGCGCTGCGAGCGGCGGGCGCGGGCCTTGGGCTTTGGCGGGTTTCGCGTGACCAATATCTTTGCCTGGCGCGACACTGACCCACGAAAGATGCGCGCCGCTCTTGATCCCATCGGCCCCGATAATGACGCGGCGATTCGTGAGGCCTGCGCCTGGGGCGATCAGGTGATTGCCGCTTGGGGCACCCATGGGGCGCATTTGAACCGCGGCCCGCAGGTCGAGGCGCTGTTGCGCGCGTCGGGCCGTTCGGTGCTGCATTTGGGCCTGTCCAAGGCCGGACATCCCAAACATCCGCTCTATATCGCCTATACGCAACAGCCCGAGGTTTGGACATGATTGAAGGTTTCACTAAGACAGTCATCCGCTGCAACGGCGTGGATCTCGCGGTGCATCGCGCTGGGCAGGGCCAGCCGCTGCTCTTGATCCACGGGTTTCCGCAAAATCATATGTGCTGGGAAAGCGTGGCGCCGCAATTGGCGCGGCGGCATGATGTGATCATTCCCGATTTGCGCGGCTATGGTGAAAGCAGCGCGCCTACAAATGATCCCAGCAACACGACCTATTCCAAGCGCACAATGGCGCAGGATATGGCCGATCTTCTCACCGCGCTGGATATTTCTCGCGCAGATGTCCTGGGCCATGACCGCGGCGCACGGGTCGCCTATCGTTTTGCCCTGGATCATCCCGAGCGGCTGGGCAAGCTGGGCATCATCGAAATTGTGCCGACCGCCGATTTCTGGGCCAGCTGGACGGCCGATCTGGCCATGGCCGCCTATCATTGGACCTTTCTGGCCCAACCCGCCCCCCTGCCGGAGCGGATGATCGGGGCGGATCCTGTGGCCTATGTGGAGTGGACCTTGGCGCAATGGACGCTGACCAAAAGCCTTGAGGCCTTTTCCCCCGCCGCCTTGGACAGTTACCGCGCGCAGGCCCTTGATCCCGCACGGGTTCATGCCATGTGCGCAGATTATCGCGCCGGAGCCAGCTTTGACCGCGCCTTGGATGAGGCCGATAAAGCCGCTGGAAAACAGATCACCGCACCACTGCGCTTGCTCTATGGCGCCCATGGGTTTCCGGCCAAAAGCGGCAATGCCGCCGAAATCTGGCGCAGCTGGGCCCCTGCGGTGGAGGCCAGCGTTTGTGAGGCTGGGCATTTCGTCATGGAGGAAAATCCAAGGGCTGTTCTTGCGGCCTTTGAGCCCTTCTTTGCGCCCTAGAAAATCCCCTTCCCTTTCGCCAAAAACTTCCCTATACGCAGCCATCGCTCAGATTCCTTGTGAGGTTTTGAGCGGTGCCTCCACGGGCCTTGCTGGACGACATCCCGGCCTGCGCCATAACCCTTAACCTTTAAAGGAGACCCCGATGTCGATTACTGCTGAAGAAAAAGCACGGCTCATGAAAGAATTCGCCATCAAAGAGGGCGACACAGGTTCACCTGAAGTTCAGGTTGCAATCTTGTCCTCGCGCATCGCGACTTTGACTGAGCACTTTAAAACCCATAAAAAAGACAACCACGGTCGCCGCGGTTTGCTGAAAATGGTGGCCACACGTCGTAAGCTTCTGGATTATGCCCGCAGCAAAGACGAAGCCCGTTACCAAGATTTGATCAAACGTTTGGGCCTGCGCCGCTAAGCCTCGGTCCAATCATCGATTTAAAAACCGCATCCTTCGGGGTGCGGTTTTTGCGTTTGCAGGCAGAGGTCTTTAAGGGCTAGACAATCGGCCCCATCTGCTGGACAGATTTTCCATGCAATTTGCCAACCCCTCAAACCGGTTCGCCTCCCTCGCTGTTTTGATCGCTGCGGGAATTTGGGGGCTGTATTGGATTCCACTGCGCTATCTTGCAGGCCTGGGGGTGCGCGAAGACTGGGCCGTTGCATTGATCAATATTCCAGCCGCTTTTGTCGCCCTCGCCCTGTTCCTTTGGCAGTTTCGCAGCCAGCTGCCACATCTGCGCCGCGGGGCTTTGATCGGCGTGTTCATGGGATTAACCGTGGCGCTGTTCACCATTGGTCTGGTGCTCTCTTCAGTGGTGCGGGTGACATTGCTGTTTTACCTCGCGCCGATTTGGTCGACGCTGATTGGCAGCTATTGGCTGAAGGAAGAGGTCACCCGCGGCCGCTGGATCGCCATTGCCATCGGCTTGCTCGGCCTTGGGTTTTTGGTGTCCCAAGGCGGCGGGCAGGTGCCGCTCAACATCGGTGATGCTTTGGGGTTCCTGTCGGGCATCACCTGGGCCTTAGGCGGCGCGATGATCAAACGCTATGGTGAGGTTCCCATGCCGACGTTGCTTTTGTTTCAGTTCTGCCTCGCCTCCGTATTTGCGCTGTTGTTTGGGGCGCTGTGGGGCCAAGGTTCGGGCCCAAGCCTGGCGCTTTTGCAGCAAGTGGCGCCCGCCTCAACTGTGATTTCCATTGGGATCATTCTGCCGTCGATATTAATTATCTTCTGGGCGCAAAAATTTCTCTTCCCGGGCAGGGTAGCCCTTTTGATGATGACCGAAGTCATCGTCGCCACCCTCACCGCCAGCTTGTTGCTGCCAGAAGAGGCCATGGGGATGCTGGAATGGATCGGGGCTTGCCTCATTGTCGGGGCCTGTGTGGTAGAAATCTTTGAAGAGCCCGCGGCCGACGGCACTCCGACCCAAGCCAGGTAAAACTCCCCAATATTACGCCCCCCCTTCCCCCGCAGTAAATATTGCTATAGATGCGCGCTATCTGAAACGCGGCGCCCGGACTCCAGCGCCCGAAAATAAGATATCGGGGTCGGCGGCAATGGGGCCGCCATGTGACAGGCCAATGGGCCGTTTAGGAAAACACAGATGTTTACAGAAACTAAAAAATCCATTCAGTGGGGCGAAGAAACCCTTACTTTGGAAACAGGTAAGGTTGCCCGTCAAGCCGATGGCACCGTAATTGCGACTTTGGGTGAAACCTCAGTTATGGCGAACGTAACATTCGCCAAAAGCCAAAAACCCGGTCAGGACTTTTTCCCTCTGACTGTACATTACAATGAAAAATATTACGCCGCCGGTAAAATTCCAGGTGGCTTTTTCAAACGTGAAGCGCGTCCAACTGAAAAAGAGACGCTGACATCTCGCTTGATCGATCGCCCAATCCGGCCTTTGTTCGTGCCGGGCTTCAAAAACGAAGTCTTGGTGATCTGTACCGTTCTGTCTCATGACTTGGTCAATGACCCTGACATGGTTGCGATGATCGCGGCCTCGGCGGCTCTGACCATTTCGGGCGCACCATTCATGGGCCCAATCGCAGGCGCGCGTGTGGGCTTTGTTGATGGTGAATATGTTCTCAATCCAACAATTGATGACATGCACAACCTGCGCCAGAACCCTGAGCAGCGCTTGGATCTGGTTGTGGCCGGCACCAAAGATGCGGTGATGATGGTTGAATCCGAAGCCTATGAGCTGTCTGAAGATGAGATGCTCGGCGCGGTTGCTTTTGCACATGAGCAAATCCAGCCTGTGATTGATCTGATCGTGGATCTGGCGGAAGATTGCGCGAAAGAGCCTTTTGACTTCCAAGCTCCAGATTACAGCGACCTCTTCGCTGCCGTATCTGCTGCTGGTGAAGAGGCCATGCGCGCCGCTTACGCCATCACCGATAAACAAGAACGCACCTCTGCGGTTGCCGCAGCGAAAGACGCGATCAAAGCCAGCCTGAGCGAAGAGCAATTGGCCGATGAAAACCTCGGTTCTGCTTTGAAAAAACTGGAATCCAAAGTTCTGCGCGGCGATGTCGTCAAGAATGGCAAGCGCATCGATGGGCGCGCCTTGGATACGGTACGCGCAATCAATTGCGAAACCGGCCTGTTGCCACGTACACACGGCTCTGCTCTGTTCACCCGTGGTGAGACGCAGGGTCTGGTCGTGACCACTTTGGGCACCGGCGATGATGAGCAAATGATCGACGCCTTGCACGGCACTTATAAATCCAACTTCCTGCTGCATTATAACTTCCCGCCCTATTCGGTCGGCGAAGTTGGCCGCTTTGGCCCTCCGGGCCGCCGCGAAATTGGGCATGGGAAATTGGCATGGCGTGCACTTCAGGCGGTTTTGCCTGCAGCGACCGACTTTCCTTACACGATCCGTTTGGTCTCTGAGATCACCGAATCCAACGGCTCTTCCTCTATGGCCTCCGTCTGTGGTGGCTCGCTGTCCATGATGGATGCAGGTGTGCCTTTGAAAGCACCTGTGGCCGGTGTCGCCATGGGTCTGATCTTGGAAGATGACGGTGAATATGCCGTTCTGACCGATATCTTGGGCGATGAAGATCACCTCGGCGATATGGACTTCAAAGTGGCCGGCACAGAAGCCGGGATCACCTCATTGCAAATGGACATCAAAGTGGCCGGCATTACGCAGGACATTATGAAAAAAGCCTTGGCGCAAGCCAAAGCTGGCCGTTTGCATATCTTGGGTGAAATGGGCAAATCCATTTCGGGCGCGCAGGAATTCTCGGTACATGCTCCGCGGATTGAAACCATGCAAATCCCAACCGATAAGATCCGTGAAGTCATCGGCTCTGGCGGTAAAGTGATCCGCGAGATCGTTGAAGTCTCCGGCGCGAAAGTTGATATCAACGACGAAGGCGTGATTAAAATCGCCAGCCCGAATGGCGATAGCATCAAAACAGCCTATGACATGATCCACGCGATTGTGGCAGAGCCTGAAGAAAATGCGATCTACAAAGGCAAAGTTGTCAAAGTTGTCGACTTCGGCGCATTTGTAAACTTCTTCGGCAAACGCGATGGTCTGGTGCATGTCAGCCAAATCGAAAATCGCCGCTTGAACCACCCCTCCGATGTTCTCAAAGAAGGTCAAGAGGTTTGGGTCAAACTGCTGGGCTTTGATGATCGCGGTAAGGTGCGTTTGGCCATGAAAATGGTCAACCAAGAAACCGGCGAAGAAATCGCAGCCGATGAGGCCAGCGAAGGCTAAACCGCCAAGAGCCAACATCTTAAAAAGCCCCGCCTTTGGTGGGGCTTTTTTTGGGTAAACCAAATCCTTAAATAAGACCTCTGCATAACCCAGCCGCCACGCCAAAACATGTGCCCGGTGGCAACACCGGGCTGTGCCTGCCCAGGCCGGCGCTGCCCTCATTTCAACACTGTCCGGTGTTTTCACCGGGCAAAGTGTTCTGACTGGGCGGCTCTGTAGTGCACCGGTCCTTAACAAAAAATTTACATCCCTAGGCCTTCAACGCTTGCGAAAATCATTCGGCAGTGACATTCTCTGTCGAATTCAGTTCTGCGGGAGGCAAAGATGATCGAAAAGCGCCAATTTTATATAAACGGCCAATGGGTTAACCCAGCAACAGCGCATGACTTTGATGTCATAGATCCAAGCACAGAAGACGTGGTTGGGGTGATCTCCTTAGGCGGCCAGGCCGATACAGATGCAGCGGTCGCAGCGGCCAAAGCGGCCTTCCCCAGCTGGTCCCAGACCAGCAAAGCGGAACGTTTGGAGCTCTTGGAAAAACTCCTCGAAGTTTACAAAGCCCGGCAGGCCGATATGGCCGAAGCCATCAGCCTTGAAATGGGCGCGCCACAGAAATTGGCCCGCAATCAGCAGGTCGGTGCTGGGACATGGCATTTGCAAGGCTTCATTAATGCTTTCAAAGACTTTGAATTTGATCGCCCGCTTGGCCCCCAAGCGCCCAATGAGCGCACGGTCATGGAACCAATTGGTGTGACCGCTTTGATCACCCCTTGGAACTGGCCCATGAATCAAATTGTGCTCAAAGCCGTGCCCGCGCTGGCCTCTGGCTGCACCATGGTGTTGAAACCTTCGGAAGTCGCACCGCTCTCAGGCCTGTTGTTTGCTGAGATGATCCATGAGGCAGGCTTTCCGGCCGGTGTTTTCAACCTCGTCAATGGCGATGGACTGGGCGTTGGCACGCAATTGTCTGTGCATCCTGATGTGGATATGGTCAGCTTCACAGGGTCATCCCGTGCAGGCATCGCCATTTCGAAAGCCGCCGCAGATACGCTCAAACGCGTAAGCCTCGAGCTTGGCGGCAAAGGGGCAAATATCATTTTCGCCAATGCCGCTGAAGATGCGGTGACCAATGGCGTCGCCCGCTGCATGCGCAATTCCGGCCAATCATGCAACGCCCCGACCCGTATGTTGGTGGAGCGGTCTCGCTATGCCGAGGCTCTGGAGCAAGCCGCAGCCGCAGCCGAGGCCACCAAGGTTGGCCCCGCTTCCGAAGAGGGCAACCACATCGGTCCGGTGGTCAGTCAAATGCAGTTTGACAAAATCCAGGCCCTAATCGAAGTGGGTATCAAAGAAGATGGCGCCACATTGATCGCCGGCGGGCTTGGTCGCCCTGAAGGGTTAAACCGCGGCTTTTATGTCCGCCCGACCATATTTGCGGATGTGGACAACACCGCCCGCATCAACCGCGAGGAAATCTTTGGCCCCGTCATGAGCATCATGCCTTTTGATACGGAAGAGGAAGCCATCGCAATCGCCAATGACACGCCCTACGGTTTGACCAATTACATCCAATGCGGCGATCAAGAACAACGTCAGCGCGTGGCGCGGCAGTTGCGCTCTGGCATGGTCGAAACCAATTCCGTCGGCTTCGGCATGGGCAGCCCCTTTGGCGGCTATAAGCAATCGGGCAATGGCCGCGAAGGCGGTATATTTGGCCTGCATGAGTTCATGGAAATCAAAGCTGTGAGCTGCTGGGAAGACGTGTAGCTCTTACGCCCAAAGCCCCATCAAAACTCACTTTCCTGGACAAGCTATAAGCGCAGGGACAGGGGTTTTGGTGGGGCACTTTTGATCTTGATCACACCGCGCGCCGCGCTCGAAAGACCAAGCCGCCATTTTAGAACGGTATTTTTGCGCGAAAATCCATCATTTCGCCGCCATCCGGATGGCGCAGGCGCAGGCGGTGGGAATGGAGCATAAGGCGCGGAGCCGCTTGGCTTTCCGGCGTGCCATAAAACGGATCTCCCAAAATCGGGTGCCCAAGCGCCAACATATGCACCCTAAGTTGATGCGAACGACCCGTTTTTGGGCTCAATTTCACTCGCGTTTCCTGGGGGCCACTTTTAATCACTTGCCAATCGGTCTGTGCCGCGCGGCCAGTCTCATGGCAAATCATCTGCCGTGGCCGGTTTGGCCAATCTACAATGATCGGAAGATCAACCGTGCCGCTTTGCTCCACCATTTGCCCCCAAACCCGCGCCACATAGGTCTTTTGCGTCTGGCGTTTTTCAAATTGCAGACCCAAATGACGTTGCGCGTGAGGTGACAGAGCAAAGACCATGACTCCAGAGGTGTCGCGATCCAACCGATGCACCAGAAGCGCCGTGGGATAATCGGCCTGAATGCGAGAGATCAAACAATCGGCCAAAAGCGGTCCACGCCCGGGCACAGACAGAAGACCCGAGGGCTTGTTGACCAGCAAAAGTTCATGATCCAGGTGGATCACATCCAAAGGGTCCATCGGAGGGTTATAGGCTGTCATGCCCCGCCCATAGCTCTTTCGCGCCTATAGGTAAATTGCCCAGCAAAAAATATCCATTTTCTAGATCCACAGTTTACAAACTTCGCATTTTTAAGGTATCCTAAGACATTGTTAAGGATTTAATTAATGAAATTATTTTGGGCTGCCCTCAGTGGTGTTTTGTGTACCGCGCATATTTCATTCGCCGAACCAAGGGTCACATATAACGCCTATGGCATGCCTGGTCTGGTCGATATGCCCAGCGCGCAATCGGCACCGGACGCAGAGTTGAGTTTTTCCGTTTCGCAATCGGGCAAGAGCCTGCGCAATACGTTGACGTTTCAGATTGCCCCCCGGCTGACGGGGGCCTTTCGCTACTCATCTATCGAAAGGCCAACACAAACACTCTACGACCGATCTTTTGATCTGCGCTACCGGCTGCTTGACGAAACGCAGCTCCGGCCCGCCGTTGCCGTGGGTTTGCAAGATTTTATCGGTACGGGCGTTTATAGCGGCGAGTATGTTGCAGCGAGCAAAACCTTCGGCCCGGTTGTCGCCACCGCAGGCATTGGGTGGGGCCGTTTGGGATCACATAATAGTTTTGACAATCCTCTTGGCATGATTTCCAGCCGCTTTGATACCCGTGACGCGGGCTATACCGGCACTGGAGGGCGCATCGAATCCGCGCGCTGGTTTCGCGGTCCAGCGGCCTTTTTTGCCGGCTTTGCTTGGCCAGTGACCGACAAGGTTACGCTCAAGGCTGAATATTCCTCGGATGCGTACACACAGGAAGTTTCCTACGGCCATTTTGAGCATCGCTCTCCTTTCAATCTGGCGCTTGATTATCAGATCAAACCCACCGTCCAGCTCACCGCCTATGCGCAGCATGGTGATGAAATAGGCATTTTGGCCAGTCTGACCAGCAATCCAAAACACAGCCCCGGCGGCGCAACCCGCGATCCGGCCCCTATGCCGGTGTTACCGCGTGCCAAGGCTCAGGTCGCTCCTGCTGGGTGGTCAGAAATCCCATCCTTGCGCAGCGCGCTGATCACCGCGCTGACCCCGGTGCTTCGGCAGGATGGCATCCAACTCATCGGTCTATCGCTGACCGATACGATCGCCATTGCGACCGTCGAAAACCACCGCTATCAATCGCAACCCCAAGCCATTGGCCATGTCGCACGCCTGTTGTCTAATTCGCTCCCAGCTTCCGTTGACACCATAGCCGTAGTTCCGATGGTCAAGGGCATAGCGGGCTCTCGAGTGATTTTCCCACGCGATGCACTAGAAACCCATGAGGCCACCCCCACGGGCGCATCCGACATGCGCGCCGCGACAATCGTGACAGATGCCGCAGCCATAGATCACAGAGCCGCGGCAGCCGAGGGCGTTTTTCCTCAATTCTCATAGTCCTTTGGGCCAGACGTCTCCGCATCCTTATTTGATCCAGATAATCCTGTGGCCTTATCACTTGGGGCAAAGCTGGCAGCGGAGTGGGTGCCCGCAAGGGGGGTCTATGTCACCGGCACGCTTCGCCAAAATATCGTGGACAACTACACCTCCACACCAAGATATTCCGATTCCATCATCACGCATGTGCGATCGGATTCCACGTTTTACGACCGCGCCAACGGACCTGTGCTTCAAGATCTCACCGCCAATTATCGCTTTCGGCCAGGAACCAATCTCTATGGCCGGTTCAGCGCCGGATATTTGGAGCGCATGTATGGCGGCCTATCTGCCGAGCTCTTGTGGAAACCTGTTGACAGCAAATTCGGTCTTGGCTTCGAGGTCAGCGCCGTTCGCCAAAGAAGTTTCGACGGGCTTGGCTTTGCCCCGCTCACCGTCACGACAGCAGGCCTGGGCGCCCCAAGATCCTATGACACCATTACCGGGCATTTTTCCGGCTATTATGCTTTCGACAACGGGCTGCATGCACAACTCGATGTCGGTCGGTATCTGGCAAAAGACTGGGGGATGAGTGTGCAATTGAACCGGGAGTTCAACAACGGTTGGAAGGTCGGTGCCTATGCGACGCTGACCGATATTTCCTTTGATGATTTTGGCGAGGGATCTTTTGACAAAGGTATCGTCATGGAAATTCCAACCTCTTGGAGCATTGGCCGCCCAAGCCGTGTGAAACGGTCCGTGGTCATTCGTCCCCTCCTGCGCGATGGCGGTGCGAAATTGGATCTTTCGGATCGGCTATATGACCTGGTTCGTGACACCCATGTTCCGCAGCTTGAGGCCCAATGGGGCCGGTTTTGGAGGTAGACATGCGCAGACTCATCGCTCTGGGCCTGATGGCTCTTTTGGTCGGTTGCGGCTCCCCATCCCCAGATGGCACTCAACCCTGGTCCCAGAAAATTTTAGATCAAGGTTTGTCACTGCTCAAACCCAAAGCTCCGGAACCGGCGCCCGAACCAGAAGTATTCACACGCGCCAGTGTCACCGAAGGCCAAACAGGCCCAGTTATTTTGGTCAGCGCACCAAAGCTGGAGGCCAAGGCCTCGCTGAACATGATCCAAGAAAACGGTCCAACCCGAACCTATGTCTCGGATGACGGTATTGCTCTGCTGCTGCAAAATGGCTTGCTCGCGGGATCGCGCGGCTTTGGCGATGACCTGATGAGCTCAGATCATGCGGCAGCACATCGCGCTATTTTCAAAGGGTCCGGGCAATATGAACGGATGCTGCGCTATATAAACTCGCAAAATCATCTTGAAGCCGTCCCCCTGACCTGCGGCCTCACCGATCATGGTGCTCAGACGATCACCATTTTAGGCCACAAACATAGGGTTATCAGACGCGTAGAGATCTGTGATCTGGCCGGGCGGCAGATTGAAAACACCTTTTGGATCTCAGGAAAAACTATTTGGAAATCGCAACAATGGGTCAGTGATCGGGTCGGTAGCTTGACCATTGAGCAAGTTCAGTAGCTTCGCTAGGATAACCCGATGGGAAACAAAATATTACTCACAGGCGGGGCGGGCTATATTGGGTCGCATACTTATGTTGCCCTCATCGAAGCGGGGTTTGAGGTTGTCATTTTAGACAATTTCTCAAATTCAAACCCCAGTGTTTTGATCCGTTTGGGACAAATCACCGGGCAAAATCAGGTCATTTGCTACGAAGGCTCGGTGCTGGACAAGGCGCTGTTGGCACAGATTTTCACCGAACATGATATCTCCGCCGTGATCCATTTTGCAGCGCTCAAGGCTGTGGGGGAGAGTGTTGAACAGCCGCTTGCGTATTTTTCAACCAATGTCACCGGTCTTTTATGCCTGCTGGAAGAAATGAAGAGCGCAGGCATTACGCGTTTGGTGTTTTCCTCCTCCGCAACCGTATATGGCGAGCCAGAGGAGGTTCCCATTGCTGAAACCGCTCCGCTACAATTCACGAGCCCCTATGGGTTCACCAAGGTCGCCAGCGAGCAAATTTTGACCCAAGCTGCGGCCGCTGACCCCTGGGCCTTTGGCGTGCTGCGCTATTTCAATCCAGCCAGGGCCCATCCCAGCGGATTAATTGGCGAAGATCCGTCCGACATTCCCAACAACCTCATGCCCTATATCGCAAAGGTTGCGAGCGGCGCATTGCCACATCTCAATGTATTTGGGAATGACTACGACACCCGCGATGGCACAGGCGAACGCGATTACATTCATGTCTGCGACCTAGCGCGCGGCCATGTGTTATCTGTGCAAAAATTACTCTCCACCGATGAGGGGCATGTGGTCAACCTCGGCACAGGGCAGGCCTATTCCGTTCTAGAAATGAACACCGCCTATGGCAAGGCCGCCGGCCGAGACCTGCCCTATGTCATCGCCCCCCGCCGCGCAGGCGACGTGCCAACCTGTCTGGCTGATGTGCGCAAAGCGAAAGAGGTTTTGGGCTTTGAGACTCACTTCGGTCTGGATGATATGTGCCAAAGCTCCTGGAATTGGATCGAAACACAAGCCCGCAGCTAGGCGGCCCTGGGCGGCAGAACGGCCCCAGGGTTCAAAATGCCTTGGGGATCCAGCGTGTCTTTGATCTGGCGCATCAGTTGCAATTTCACAGGATCGCCAAAACGCGCAATATCCGCCACCTTGAGCCGCCCAACGCCATGCTCCGCAGAAACAGATCCCCCCAATTCATGCGTAAGGCGATGCACCTCTGCCTGCAAATCTGCGCGCATGTCGCGGTAGTTTGAGGCCGGTACACCCTCAGCCGGGAAAAGGTTGTAATGCAGGTTCCCATCCCCAAGATGACCGAAACAATTAATTCGGAGGTCGCCAAAACGGGCCAGCATTGCAGGCATCTTGGCGATAAACCCGGCAATTTCTGACAGCGGCAAAGAAATATCCGACGAGCAGATCGCGCCAATTGCACGGTTGGCAAGAGGGATGGTTTCTCGCAAGCTCCACAGATCCTGCGCTTGCTGCGCAGATTGGGCGATCACCCCATCACGGATCAAGTCAGATGCCTGCTCAAACAGAGTTTCAATTGCTTGTTCCGCCCCTGTACCATTCGAAAGACCGAGATGCAGCAAAACCGACCAATTGGGCGGCGAAGACCATGGCTGACGCATCTGCGGGTGAGTCTCGGCCAAAAAGCGCAAGCCCTGTCCAGAAATCAACTCAAACGCAGAGATGCTCTCACCCAATAGGCCCCTAGCCCGCCCCAACAGATCCAGCGCCGCACTTGGACTTTCTACGGTCAAAAGCGCCGTGCCCTCAGATTGGGGGCGGGGCGCCAGCTTGAGACTCGCAGCGGTAATAATGCCTAAGGTGCCCTCAGACCCAATGAGCAAGTGCCGCAGATCATAGCCCGTATTATCTTTTCGCAGTCGTTGCAGACCGTTGAAAATCCGGCCATCTGCCATCACGGCTTCAATGCCCAAAACTTGGTCGCGCGCCATGCCATACCGCAGGACATTTACCCCGCCGGCATTCGTCGCAAGCAAGCCGCCAATCTGCGCCGTGCCTTCAGAAGCCAGCGATAGTGGAAACAATCGATCGACATCGGCCGCGCTTTGTTGAACCTCCGCCAACACCGCACCAGCTTCAGCCACCAGAACATTCTCCTCAGGGTAACGGGCCCGAATCCGGCGCATTCGCCCAAGGCTCAAGATCAGCGGGCTTGGGGCGCCATTCTTGGATTCTGGCAAGATTTGTCCCCCAACAAGACCGGTTCCGCCTCCATAGGGCACAACCCCGATCCGAGCCGCCGCCGCCGCCGCAATGACCTGCGCCACTTGAGCCGTGCTTTCCGGAGCCACCAAAAGCCCAGCAGATCCCTGGTAATATCCGCGCGGCTCGGTCAGATATTTATCGCTCAGCTCTGGAAAGGCTGCGGCCGGCAGGAGGCGTTGCAATTGGCTTGTAAATTCTGCCGTCACTGGATTTAACATAACGCCCTTGCCCTCTTGTCGCCCACCGTGCAAAAACGCCGCGCTGCCCCCGTGTCAGTAATGACAGACCTCCGCTTTGGCAATTTTTTTCTCCATGGTCGCCATGCAAGCCCCGGCACATGCGGCGCTTGACTCTGGACGCGGGACACGTGTAAACGCAGGCGAATCCCGGAAGTTGTAGTCTTCCGGTCCTCAGGCTTTTGCCAGGATCGCCATCCGTCAGCGCGTTGCGCCCACGGGTGCTTTTTCGGTTTGGGACTTTGGAAATTTACGCGGCCTGCGCTATTGCGGGATCGTGTGCGGAGCGAAAGGGGCGGACCCATGTTTGAAAATCTATCCGAACGCCTTGGTGGTGTATTTGATCGGCTGACCAAGCAAGGTGCGCTGTCGGAAGAGGATGTGAAAACAGCCCTGCGTGAGGTGCGCGTTGCGCTCCTAGAGGCCGATGTCAGCCTGCCTGTTGCCCGCGAATTCATTAAGAAAGTTCAAAGCAAAGCCACTGGATCGGCTGTCACAAAATCAATCACCCCCGGCCAGCAAGTGGTCAAGATCGTCCATGACGCTCTGATTGACACGCTGCGCGGTGAAGGCGAACCGGGTGATCTGAAGATCGACAACCCACCCGCTGCGATTTTGATGGTGGGTCTGCAAGGCTCCGGTAAAACCACGACCACCGGGAAACTGGCAAAACGCTTGGCCGGCCGCGAAGGTAAAAAGGTACTGATGGCCTCATTGGACATCTACCGCCCCGCCGCGATGGAACAACTCGCGATTTTGGGTGCGCAGGTGGGTGTTGATACCCTGCCCATCGTCGCCGGTGAAACCGCAGTCCAAATTGCCAAACGTGCCAAACAGCAGGCCACATTGGGCGGCTACGACGTCTATATGCTCGACACTGCCGGGCGTCTGCAAATCGACGAAACCCTGATGCAGGAAGTTGAGGATGTGCGCGATGCGGTCGAGCCGCGTGAAACACTCCTCGTCGTCGATGGGTTAACAGGCCAAGTGGCCGTAGAAGTCGCCGAAGAATTTGACGGCAAAATCGGCATCTCTGGCGTGGTTCTCACCCGTATGGATGGGGACGGTCGCGGTGGTGCGGCGCTGTCAATGCGTGCGGTCACCGGCAAGCCGATCAAATTTGTAGGCTCCGGCGAAAAAATGGATGCGTTGGAAACTTTCGAGCCCGAGCGCATCGCGGGACGCATTTTGGGCATGGGCGATATCGTCGCTTTGGTCGAAAAGGCACAAGAAACGCTTGAGGCTGAACAAGCCGAACGGATGATGCGCCGCCTGCAAAAGGGCATGTTCAACATGAACGATCTGCGCAGCCAGCTTGAGCAAATGCAAAAAATGGGTGGTATGCAGGGCCTGATGGGCATGATGCCCGGCATGGCAAAAATGAAGGGCAAGATTGATCAAGCCGGCCTCGATGACAGCCTGTTAAAGCGCCAAATTGCCTTGATCAATTCCATGACAAAAAAAGAGCGAGCCAATCCCGCTTTGCTGCAAGCCAGCCGAAAAAAGCGGATCGCAGCGGGGGCGGGGCTTGAGGTGAGTGATCTCAATAAATTGCTCAAACAGCATCGCCAAATGTCAGATATGATGAAGAAAATTGGCAAAAAAGGCGGGTTGGGCGCTCTCAAGGGCATGCTCGGCGGCCAGGGCGCCCCAAGTCAAGCAGAGCTTGCCGCAGCACAAGAGCAAATCGCCAGTGGCGCTATGGGCGGCCTGCCCAAAGGCATGAGCTTGCCCAAAGGAATGGGCGGATTGGGCGGCGGTTTGCCCGGTGGCCTGAGCGGTTTGGGAAAAAAGAAATGAACCATTCAGATATGACACCCGGAGGCCTGTTATGACGGACGATACCACACGCGCCGCAGAGCTGCTGAAATCACACCGCGAGAGCATTGATCGCTTGGATGCCATCTTGGTTTATACTCTGGGCGAGCGTTTTGCCCACACCCAAGCCGTGGGGCAGCTCAAAGCCAAACATGCTCTACCACCATCGGATCCCGCCCGTGAGACGCAACAAATTACCCGTCTGCAAGATCTGGCGCAACGCGCCGATCTCGACCCCGAATTCGCCAAGAAATTTCTGAACTTTATTGTTCAAGAAGTCATCCAGAACCACAAAACTTATCAAGAATAGACCGCAATATCTGCTGCCTATTTGCCATTTTCAAGGAGATTAACAATGGCTATGAAAATCCGTTTGGCCCGTGGTGGGTCCAAAAAGCGCCCCTTTTACCGTGTTGTTGCTGCTGATGCGCGCATGCCGCGCGATGGTCGCTTTATCGAAAAACTGGGCACATATAACCCACTTTTGGCCAAGGACAGCGAAGAGCGCGTAAAGCTCGACATTGAGCGCATTCAGCACTGGCTCGGTCAAGGTGCACAGCCAACAGATCGTGTGTCCCGTATGCTAGAAGCCGCAGGCGTGATCCCGGCCAAAACACGCAACAACCCAATCAAAGCCAAACCTGGCAAGAAAGCCATTGAGCGCGCTGAAGAAAAAGCCGCAAAAGCGGCCACTCCAGTGGAAGAAGCGGCCCCTGCAGAAGAAGCCGCCGCAGAAGAGTAATCTTCCGCGCAGCACGGCCTGCGCTTCAAAAAATAATGAACCCCGCCTCTTTGGCGGGGTTTTCCATTTTAAGGTTTCGCATTAAGGGTAAGGCATGTTGTTGCGCCCTATTCGTTCTTTGATGCTGATCGGAACATGCTTTTTGGTTGGGTATTTTTACGCCCGCCATCAAGCCAGCGAGATGTGTATCGAGGATGGTGGCAAAATGAAAAACGGCTATTGTTTAGGAGTGACCCAATGACAGCTTTGATCTGTGTTGGCATGATTGCAGGTGCTTATGGAGTGCGCGGCGAATTGCGAGTGAAAAGCTATTGCGCCACTCCAAGCGATATTGAAAACTACGCACCTTTACTCGATGAATCCGGGACTCGCAGCTTTGAGCTGTCGTTGATCGGCCAAATCAAAAACGGGTTTTCAGCCCGGATCATTGGGGTGGAGACCAAAGAACAAGCCGATATGCTGCGCAGCACACAGCTGTTCGCCCGCCGCGAAGATTTGCCGGCTTTGCCAGATGATGAATATTATTATTCAGATTTGATCGGCCTGCAGGTCTGCGACACCGGCGGAGTTGAAATTGGCCATGTGAAATCCGTGATGAACCACGGCGCCGATGATTTGCTTGAGGTGACAGTTCCCGGTGCGTCAGATACGGCCTTAATCCCCTTTACCAAGGCGATTGTGCCCACTGTAGAGCTGGCGGCGCGGCGAATTGTTATTGACCCGCCTGAAGGGTTGCTATGACCGCACCCAGCAAATCTCATGGGCGTAAGTCGATCCGTGCAACGCTCAAACCCCGGACCCTGGACGGCGAAACGCCAGATTTGGCCGGTGTCTGGCGTGCGGATGTGATCACACTTTTTCCTGATCTATTCCCTGGCGTTCTGGGCGCCTCCCTCACCGGGAAGGGTCTAAAAGACGACAAGTGGCAATTGCACACCCATGATCTGCGCCCCTATGGCGAGGGCAAGCATCGCAATGTTGATGACACCCCAGCCGGCGGGGGCGCAGGTATGGTCATGCGTGCCGATGTATTGGGTCGCGCCTTGTCGGATATATTGCTGCGTCGCCCGCCCTGCCCAATCATCTACATGTCGCCCCGCGGCCGTCCCTTGACCCAAGCGCGCGCGCAAGCTCTGGCCGATGGGCCCGGCGCTGTGGTCCTATGTGGCCGGTTTGAAGGAATAGATCAAAGGGTGATTGATCACTTCAAAATCGAAGAAATCAGCATTGGGGACTATGTGCTCTCCGGTGGCGAGTTGGCGGCGCAGGTGATGCTCGACGCCGCTGTCCGCCTCATTCCCGGCGTGTTGGGCAACCAGGCCAGCACAGAGCAAGAGAGCTTTTCCAACGGCCTGTTGGAGCACCCGCAATACACACGCCCGCCCGTTTGGGAGGGACGTGAAATCCCGCCTGTGTTGCTGTCTGGTGATCATGGCAAGGTGGCACAATGGCAGGCCGAACAATCCGAAGCCCTCACCCAAGACCGCCGGCCAGATCTTTGGGAAAAATATCGGAAATAAGGCGCGCTTGAGCGCCACAGTCCCAATCTATCCTCTTGCTTTGCCCGCAGTCTCGAAATATACGGCGCAAGTCTGGTCCAGAGATGGATTCGGGCGGCTGTGCTATTGCGTTTTCGATTATACGTGCACCCTTTCTTCGGGGCCTGCGGATCCACAAACCCATTCGTACAGCAAAAAGCAACGACGACCTGATCTCTAGCGGGCACTGCGGTGGACCCGGAAGAAGACTGAGAGCTCTGAGGTGGTATCAAACTTCGTGGAACAACCACGAGCAACCAAAGGAGCGTCAGATGAATCTGATTGCACAATTAGAGGCGGAACAAATTGCCGCCCTCGGGAAAGACATTCCCGATTTCAAAGCCGGTGACACCGTGCGTGTTGGTTTTAAAGTAACCGAGGGCACCAGAAGCCGGGTTCAGAACTACGAAGGCGTATGTATCGCACGCAACAATGGCGTCGGTATCGCAGGATCGTTCACTGTTCGTAAGATTTCGTTTGGTGAAGGCGTGGAACGTGTGTTCCCTCTGCATTCCACAAACATTGACAACATCACCGTTGTCCGCCGTGGTCGCGTACGTCGCGCCAAGCTGTATTACCTCCGGGATCGTCGTGGTAAATCCGCACGTATCGCAGAGCAAACCAACTATAAACCCAAGTCTTAAGGAGCGGGACCATGAAAAAAGATACCCATCCAGACTATCACTTCATCAATGTCAAAATGACCAATGGCGACATCGTACAAATGCGCTCCACCTATGGTGCAGATGGCGATCAGCTGTCTTTGGACATCGACCCCTCCGTGCATCCAGCTTGGACCGGTGGCGGCGCGCGTTTGATGGACACTGGCGGCCGTGTGTCAAAGTTCAAAAAGAAATACGAAGGTTTGGGCTTCTAAGCCATTCCCCTTCACGAATTCAAAAGGCCGGCTTCTTGGAGCCGGTCTTTTTTGTTGGCTTTGGTCCATAAGTCAAAAAACATCGAAAGGCGCAGAGGTCTTGCGCAAGGTGCTTTCCTTGATCGCGTTGCGCGTCTATATCCGGGGCAAAATACACTAAATTTGTGAGGCATGAGATGGCGCATATTATTGTCGTGGGCAACGAAAAGGGTGGTTCCGGCAAGTCGACCACAACCATGCATCTGGCCACGGCTTTGGCGCGTATGGGTCACCGGGTGGGCGGTCTGGATTTGGACTTACGCCAGAAAACATTCGGCCAATATGTCACCAACCGTATCCGCTATGCAGCCCAAAGCGACATCACGCTCCAATCGCCCAATTACATTGATTTACCTGAAATTGCCGAAGCCGATCTTAACCCAGGTGAAAACCTGATGGACCGCCGCCTTTCGGCCGCTGTAGAACTGCTGGAGCCAGAGTCTGATTTCATCGTGATTGATTGTCCAGGCAGCCACACGCGCCTGTCTCAAATGGCCCATGCTATGGCCAATACCCTTATCACACCGCTTAATGACAGCTTCGTCGACTTTGATCTTCTGGCAAAAATTGAGAGTGATGGGATCACGGTAAAAGGCCCATCTGTCTATTCCGAAATGGTGTGGAGCGCGCGGCAATTGCGCGCCAAGGCCGGGTTGGCGCCCTTGGATTGGATCGTGGTGCGCAACCGCCTCGGCACGCAAAACATGATCAACAAACAAAAAATGGGAGATGCCATCGCGCTCCTCGCCAAGCGAATCGGGTTTCGCGTGGCGCCCGGATTTGGCGAAAGGGTGATCTTTCGCGAATTATTTCCCCGCGGTCTAACCCTGCTTGATCTCAAGGATGTGGGGATCAATCAATTGAGCATATCCAATATCGCCGCAAGGCAAGAGCTGCGCGAATTGGTCAAGGCCCTAAACCTGCCCAATGTGTCGGTTGCTTTTTAAAGCAATTCCGCGCTGCTGGGCGGATCACAGCCTTCACGTCCACAGTTGATCGCAGCCGCTTTGGCAGCCCGGCTCAAAAGGTCTTGCAGCCCGTCCTGCGTCAGCTCTGACAAGGCGGTTTGCGTGAGCAGATCTGCACCGTTGAGGCCGCTTAATACCGTTCCCATGAAGGTATCCCCAGCGCCAACCGTATCGATCAATTTCCCCACCGGATGAGCCGGCACGATGACCCGGTGACCATTGCAATATCCAAGGGCGCCCTCGGCACCTTTGGTAATGATGGTCAGCTTAGCTGTGGCCTTGGCCAACAAGGCCTCGCAAGCCGCTTCAAATGACAACTCAGGATAAATCCACTCCAGGTCTTCATCACTGAGCTTGATGACATCCGAATGCCACATCAAATACCAAAGGCGCGCAAGGTAGGACTCGCAGTCCTCAATCAGCATTGGGCGCACATTGGGATCCAAAGTGGTGACGATACCCGCTTTGTGTTTCGCAACAAAAAATTCAGCCCAAGCCTCCGCATCCGCCCCAGCGATGATTGACAAAGAGGTCAGATGAAAAGCGCGGCCATTTTTCGGGAAATGGGCGTTGAGAGAGGGTAAATCCACCTGCCGTTCAGCCGTATCGCCTCGGTAAAATTGATAACTGGGCTGGCCGTTGACCAAAGTTACCACCGCCAATGACGAGGGTTTTTCTGATCGCGGGCTGAGCAGCGCCACCCCATCAGCGACCATTTTATCCGCCAGAAAATGCCCCAGATTATCCTGCGCTATGGGGGTAATGAAGCCCACATCTTGCCCCTGCCGCGCCGTCGCGCGGGCCGTGTTATAACCAGAGCCGCCACGGGCACCCGCGAATGAGACCGCAGCATCGTCGCGCGATATCTCGATGAGATCAATTAAATTGTCTCCCCCAACAACCAGCATAAAGCCCCCTTTGGAACACGTTCGCGCCACCCTAGTGATAACCTGGGATGAAGCGAAAATATATTTTTGACTTTTACTAGTGTTTTTTTGCCATTGCGCAATGGGCGATTGCCCTTGCACTGCCCAGATGTCTCGGTGCTTGAACTCTCGCCCGGATTGGACCACTGTTTCACGGGCGCGTCTAATGCGTAGATTTGATCATTGCGAGACAGGTTATGAGTGAGCGTAGGACACAAATTGTCATTATCGGCGGCGGCCCTTCCGGGCTGCTTTTGTCGCAATTGCTGCATAAACGCGGCATTCAATCGGTGGTATTGGAGCGAAAATCTAAAGACTATGTGCTCAGCCGTATTCGCGCGGGCGTCTTGGAACGCGGTCTGCTCGGGCTGATGGAGGAGGCCGGGATCGGTGGCCGTATGGCCAAGGAAGGCTTCGCCCATGACGGCACGCTCATCTCTTACGGCGATGAGATGTTTCGCATCGATTTCAAAGAGCTGACTGGGCATTCCGTCATGGTTTATGGGCAAACTGAGGTCACCCGAGATCTTTATGATGCGCGCGAAGCTATGGGCGGTCAAATTGAGTATAATGTGGAAGAGGTAGAGATTCACGATCTTGAAAGCGACGCGGCCACTGTCACCTATCGCAAAGACGGGCAAACCCATAAGATCAGCTGTGATTTCGTGGCCGGCTGTGATGGGTATCACGGGGTTAGTCGCAAAACCATTCCGAGCGAGATTCGCAAAGAATATGAGAAAATCTACCCCTTTGGCTGGCTTGGAATTTTGTCGCGCACGCCTCCGGTCAGCCATGAGCTGATCTACGCAAACTCCGAACGTGGATTCGCACTTTGCTCTATGCGCAACGAAAACCTCAGCCGCTACTACATTCAATGCGACCTCACCGACCGACCAGAGGATTGGAGCGATGCGGCCTTTTGGGCCGAATTGAAACGCCGGCTACCACCAGAGGTCGCGGAAAAAATGGTCACGGGTCCTTCGATAGAGAAAAGCATCGCACCTCTGCGGTCATTTGTCAGCGAGCCAATGCGTTGGGGCCGCTTGTTCCTCTGCGGCGATGCGGCCCATATCGTGCCGCCCACCGGCGCAAAAGGCCTCAATACAGCCGCCTCTGATGTGCATTATCTTTATAATGGCTTGCGGCAGTTTTACGAGACAGGCGATGCGGCGGGGATTGATGGCTACTCCGAGCTGGCCCTGGCCCGGGTTTGGAAGGCCGAACGCTTCAGCTGGTGGTTCTCATCGCTCATGCATCGCTATCCAGAACAAAGCGCCTTTGATTTTAAGATGCAGCTGGCAGAAATAGAATTCTTGCGCAGCAATCGTGCCGCGCAACAAGCTATGGCTGAAAACTATGTGGGCCTACCCTATTGATCGCACCAGGTGACTAAAGATAATAATAGGTTACCGATAGCTTAAGACCGAGAGGGAGACTCAATGACCGATTTTGCGAAGACCCGACAGATGTTCGATATTCCACCCGGTGTGATCTATCTCAACGGAAATTCACTTGGACCTATGCCAAAAGCGGCTCCCAATGCGATCAACAGCTTTTTAATGGATGAATGGCGCACGGAATTGGTCCGGGGCTGGAACACGAAAAACTGGTTCATGCAGAGCAATACGCTCGGTGATAGGTTGGGGCGTTTGATCGGTGCCCCTGCAGGCAGTACCGTGGTCGGAGACACGCTCTCAATAAGGGTCTTCCAAGCGGTCGCCGCTGCACTCGCCTTGGCCCCCGACCGCCGGGTAATCCTGTCAGACAGCGGCAACTTCCCCACAGATCTTTACATGGTTGAAGGGCTCATGGGTTTGCGTGATGTGGGCTACGAACTGCGCACCCCTGCACCTGAGGATGTTTTGGATCATATCACCGAAGAGGTGGCCACCGTCATGGTCACAGAGGTTGATTACCGCAGCGGCCGCAAACATGACATGCAGGCCATTATCAAAAAAGCACATAGCGTTGGTGCAACGGTGGTTTGGGACTTGGCCCATTCCATCGGTGCTATTCCTGTTGATATGTATGGCACAAATGCCGATTTTGCAGTCGGATGCACCTATAAATTCCTAAATTCGGGCCCCGGCGGACCCGCTTTCATCTATGTCGCACCCCGCTTGATCGATCAGGTGGCGCCCGTGCTCTCAGGCTGGTTTGCGCATGAGGCACCTTTTGCTTTTGATCTCAACTTCCGTCCGATGCCCGGAAAAATTGATCGCATGCGGATCGGCACCCCTTCAATTGCGGCCTTCTCTTTGCTTGGGGCCGCGTTGGATATTTGGGATGGGGTAGATATGTTGGATTTGCGCGCCCGGTCAATTGAGCTTTCAGAAGCCCTGATTTCCGGTGTTGAAGCCAAATGCCCCGGCTTAACCCTCGCCAGCCCCCGCGATCCCGAGCAGCGCGGCAGCCATGTGGCTTTCAAGTTTGAACATGGCTATGCCTGTATGCAAGCTCTGATTGCGCAGGGGGTCATCGGAGATTTTAGAGCGCCTAATATAATGCGCTTTGGCATCACACCCTTATTCACCAGCTTGGAAGATATCACCCAAGCAGTTGATATTTTGGCCAATATATTAACTGAAAAAACTTGGCAGAACCCAGAATTTCAAAGTAAAGCCTTGGTGACCTAAAGCGGCCGGGCGCAGCGGTCGCTTGTTTTGGCCCAATTGGCCCCTCATAGGTTATTGGAAGCACGAAAACCTCTTTCAGTTGAAATGAAAGAGGTTTCCAGAGCTTGGAATAGCAAGCCACGCGGTGTTCGGCTTGGGTTTGGTGGCAGAACTAAATGACCGCTACAGTGATCTCGTTACCCCAGGTTCTAGACTAACTAATAGCGGATAATTTTCCTCCTGCATGTAAAATTCCCGATTTTCGGGACTCGACCTCAGGCGGGCAAATTATGGCCGCACAATGGGTCAAATTCACCTTAGTAGGCGTTTATTATGTGGAATAAAAATATGCTATAAACTTAATCTTTTTTGTTATTTTGTATGATGAAAATTTAATCGTCTGATTTTATTGATTCGCAATTTTCACTTTATGATCACATTTGGACCCACTGAAAATTTCAAAGCTGGAGCCACTATATCAGATATTATCTTATATAAATGAGATAATAGGCTTCATATATATGGTAGTTAAATTTTTATCAGATATTCTGTTATGTTGAGGAACTCCCTGAAAATGTGTATGATTATTTTATAAGCGAAGCAGGGTAGTCCAAATGACGAGTGCCGCGACAACGGTCGGATCTTCGGTTTATTTGAAGATTAAATCCGACATTATCACCGGCGCTCTAACGCCGGGGAAAAAGCTGAAATTAGACGCCTTAAAAGTGCAGTACTCAGCCAGTGTTTCAACCTTAAGGGAAACACTTAACCGGCTGGCTAGTGATGGTTTTGTGGACGCGCCCGAGCAACGCGGTTTTTTGGTTCGTACAATGTCCAACGAGGACCTGATTGAGCTGTCCAATCTCCGCGTATTACTGCAATGTGCTGCTCTCAAAGCCTCCTTGGCTTTTGGTGATGAAAATTGGGAGGGCAATCTGGTCTCTGCCCACCACAAATTGGCCATGACTGGCAAGAAAATTATGGCCGGCGAGGACGTTTCTCTAGAACGCCAACTGCACTATGATTGGGAGTTTCATTTTGCCTTGGTGCGGGCCTGCAACTCTCGGCACATGATCGCAGTCTTCCAAAATATTTACGAAAAACACATTGGCTACCAACTGGTGCTGCGCAATTATCGCTGGGCAAAAGCCCTTGAAGAACAGCACCTGATTTTTGAAGCCGCACTCGCGCGTGACGCCGAGGCGGCAACAGAACATTTGAAATCCCATTTGCGTAAAAGCCTTTCTTTCTCCCTCGCAGCCAATTAACGCCCTTCGCCATTGTGTTTCCGACTGCCCTACCTATGTTGAGGTGCGAAGACATTGGAGAATAAAATGGCCTATACCCCTCCCGCGACTTGGACATGGGACGCCCAAAATGGCGGCAAATTCAGCAACATCAACCGACCGATTGCCGGAGCAACCTTCGACAAAGAGCTTCCGCTTGGCCAGCACCCTTTGCAGTTATATTCTCAAGGTACGCCCAATGGTGTGAAGGTCACAGCGATGCTTGAGGAGCTGCTCGCGCTTGGGCATGAAGGGGCGGAATATGACGCCTGGCTGATCCCCATCAGCGAAGGGGCCCAGTTTGGCAGCGGTTTTGTTGGCCTCAACCCCAATTCCAAAATTCCAGCCATGCTGGACCAAGACACTGGGCTTCGTATCTTCGAAAGTGGATCAATTTTGATTTATCTGGCCGAAAAATTTGGGGAATTTCTTCCCAAGGATATCGCCCAGCGTACCGAAACATTGAATTGGTTATTTTGGCTCCATGGATCTGCCCCCTATTTGGGTGGCGGCTTTGGCCATTTTTACGCCTATGCACCAGAAAAGTTTGAATATCCCATCAACCGCTTCTCAATGGAGGCGAAACGCCAACTCGATGTGCTCGACCGCAACTTGGCAGAGCGGCAATTTTTGGCCGGAGACAGCTATTCCATCGCAGATATCGCGACCGCGCCATGGTACGGTGCCTTGGTCAAAGGCCTGCTCTATAATGCGGCAGAGTTCCTTCATGTGACCAGCTACAAAAACGTGACGCGTTGGGCCGATGAGATCTTTGCCCGCCCTGCCTTTCAGCGCGGCCGCATGGTCAACCGCACCCATGGGCCGGCCGCTGAACGTCTGGCGGAGCGTCACAGCGCAAGCGATTTTGACACCCAAAACAAGGCATAAACGCCGCTGGCCCTGCCAATCTGCGCCCAATGGTGCTTTCAAACTTGCCAATCTGAGCGCCTTGCCGGCATGATGCGCTCAGCTTCATCGGAGGGGTCTCATGTTCAAAACAGCATTGGTCACAGGCGGCAATGGAAATCTTGGCCGTTTGGTGGCGCAGAATCTGGAGGCCATGGGCACACGCGTGGTCAGCTTTGACCTGCCCGGCAGCGAAGGCCCCCATTGTGATCCACGCCATGCCGTCGTCTTAGGTGATATGCGAGACCAGAGCCTCTTGGAGGACACGCTCGCGACCCATAAGCCCGACGTGGTGATCCACCTGGCATCCATGCTTTCGGGCAGCTCTGAAGCCAATCCCGAATTGGCTTGGGACGTGAACGCCTCAAGCTCCATTCGCTTGATGCGACACTGTTTGGACCGGAACATCGGACCTTTTTTCTTCGCCAGCACCGCGGCAACCTATGGTCCTGACCTGGCCAGTCCCGTGGCCTTGAACACGCCCCAATGGCCCGAAAATATTTATGGCGCAACCAAAGTCGCGGTAGAGCGCATGGGGGTTTACCTCAAATTAAAGCAAGGATTTGATTTTCGTTGCCTGAGATTCCCTATGGTTCTGTCCCCCTCCGCCCCAGCTGGTGCCATGACCGCCTATCCAAGTCATGCCATCGCCGCTGCGGCCAGAGGCGACACCTTCGTGATGCCAGTTGCCCCAGATACCGGCATGTCGACGCTTTACCTCAATGATGTGACCCGCAGCATCGTTGAGATTTGCTCTGCCGAGCGGGCTGCATTGACCCAACATGCCTATAATCTGCACAGCTTTATGTTCACGGCCCAAGACCTCGTGGAGGCAATCCAGAGCCGTTTTCCCGGCTTTAGCTGTACGTTCACCTCAGGCAGCCCAACTGATGACCTGATCCTGCGCTGGCCAGATGTCTTTGATGACAGCGCCGCGCGCGCAGATTGGGGCTGGGCGCCGCATTATGATTTTGACGCCACCATTGAGGCGCTGGTGCAATTTGCGAATGCCCAAAGGTAAAGGCCCTGACATGACGAGTTCCTATGACACCCTGTTGATTTCGAGACCTGCAAACCATGTCGTTCAAATCACTTTGAACCGCCCGGATTTTGCCAATGCGTTCAACACGCAAATGGCTTTGGATCTGGTAGATATTTTTGAATCTCTGTCCATGGACCCCAGCGAGACCCGCGCGATCATTCTCACCGGATCTGGCACCCGCGCCTTTTGTGCGGGTGGGGATTTGAAGGAGCGCTATGGGATGAGCAACGCCGCATGGTCTAAACAGCATTTGATCTATGAGCGCATGGCCCGCGCAGTGATCACCTGCCCGATTCCCGTGATTGGCGCCATAAATGGTGCAGCCTACGGCGGCGGATGCGAGTTGGCCGCAGCGGTCGATTTTGCCTATGTGGCCCGCGGCGCGCGTTTTGCACAGACCGAAGTTAAAATCGGCATCATTCCTGGCGCGGGCGGCACGCAGACCCTCGCGCGCGCGATTGGGGAGCGCCGGGCCAAGGAATTGATCTTCACCGGTGAGGTCTTCACAGCTGAGCAAGCTCTAGACTGGGGTCTTGCCAATGCCATATACCCAATTGAAGAGTTGCTCCCAGCCGCGCTCCAGACCGCTGAAACCATAGCCGCCAACGCGCCGATTGCAGTGCGGCAAGCCAAATTGGCGATTGGGCGCGGGGGCGGAATGGGGGTGTCAGATGGGTTGGCTATGGAGATTGAAGCCTATAATCGCACCATTCCGACCGAGGACCGCCGCGAGGGGGTGGCGGCCTTCAATGAAAAACGCCCGCCCGTGTTTCGCGGAGAATGACCCGGGGCTGAGCGCGGCTCAGGTATCAAGAGCCTTTCGCGTGGCCAAGATGCCTATCAAAGCGGCATCGCGTTCTTGCTCCAATTGCGCAATGGATTTGCCCCCGGCCTCGGCCTCAACGCCTGCGATCAACGCGGCCCGCAGCTCTGGGGTCAATCGCGGGGTGCCAAGCGTGCTCCAACGCCCCTCCTGACTGTCACCGAGATGCTCAAGATAATGCGCCATGCCCCCAGCGCCGCCGCCCAGATGATAGGTCATATGCGCGCCCATAACGGCCCAGCGCAGCCCGGGCCCGTTCACCAACGCAAGATCCACCGCCTCCACATCCGCGATGCCTTCAGCAACGATATGCACCGCTTCGCGCCAGAGCGCAGACGCCAGCCGATTGGCCAAATGACCCACCGCCTCGCGTTTCATGCGCACCGGCACCCGGCCAATGCGGCGGTAAAGATCTTCGGCGCGGGCCAAACTCGCCTCCGCAGGGCAAAACAGCTCAACCAAAGGCACGAGATGAGGCGGGTTGTAGGGGTGGGCGTTCAGCAGACGCTCCGGCCGGTCCATCTGTGCGCTCAGACGCGACCAGGGCAGACCAGAGGCGCTGGAGGCAATCAGAGCATCTGCCTCGGCGTGTAGCTCAAAGCGGCGGTAAAGATCGTGTTTAACATCCAGGCGCTCAGGTGCATTCTCTTGCACGAAAAACGCGCCTGAAAACACCTCTGTAAGCTCACCATGAACTGTCAAACGTCCTGGCCTGTCCGCGCCCGCACCCAATTGCCGCAGTTGCGCCATGGGCGCCTTGACCCGATCTTCCAGCGCATCCCGCGCCTCGGGATCAGGATCCCAAGCCTGCACATGCACTCCATGATGCAAAAACAATGCAGCCCAGCTGACACCAATCAAGCCAGCTCCTAGAATCGCGACTGGGCGCTCTGTATCCAGCATTTGGACGGTTTACCGCGGCGCCATACGGATGGCGCCGTCCAAGCGGATGACTTCACCGTTCAGCATTTGGTTGTCGATGATATGTCCAACCAAATTGGCATATTCCGCCCCCTGACCCAAGCGCCGCGGGAAGGGCACCTGCGCGCCCAGCGCATCTTGAACCTCTTGCGGCATACCGTCCATCATGGGGGTGGCGAAGATACCCGGCGCAATGGCGCATACACGAATGCCTTTATCGGCCAGATCCCGCGCCATTGGCAGGGTCATCCCTACGATTCCACCCTTGGATGCTGAATAGGCAACCTGGCCGATTTGCCCATCATAGGCTGCCACGGAAGCTGTGTTGATAATCACACCCCGCGCGCCGTCGGGTCCGCATGGATCTGCGGCTGCCATTAAACAAGCGGCTTGAGATGCGCAATTGAAACTGCCAATCAGATTCACTTGGATCGTTTTCGCAAATATCGCAGGATCATGCGCCGCGCCGCGTGACACGGTTTTAATGGCCGGGGCAATACCCGCACAGTTGATCATGATGCGCGGCGTGCCGAGCTCCGCGACCACTGCGGCAAACCCTGCGGCGACGCTCACAGGATCGGCCACGTCAACATGTTGAAACAACCCGCCAACCTCCTGGGCCACGGCCTCACCTGCCTGCGTGTTCAGATCAAAAACCACCACCCGTGCGCCCATGTCCGAGAGCTTCCGCGCGGTGGCCGCACCTAAACCAGAGGCGCCGCCTGATACAACGGCTACAGCAGAGTTTTCAAATATCATAAGCATTCCCCAAATGTGGCCGCAGGATCACGGCCAGCCATGGTGTTAACTTATTGCAACCACCGGCGAGGTCAAACCGCATAATGCGTTTTGACAGGGGCGCGTTGCGCCTGTAGAGCAACGATCCACATCCGATGCCCACGGCCACGCATAAGGAACGCCCTTTGAGCAGTACGAACGCCCCCCGCTATCAAGCTGAAAATGGCTACCTCACACAGACCACCCGAAAATCCTACATAAAGCGAGCTGTAGAAGCCAGGCTTTTGCCCCCACATGCGCGGCGCATGGAACAGATCACCTCACTGCAGGCGTCACAGGATCCGCAGATGCCCATCCAGTTTTGGCAGCTCTTTTCCGTTTTGGGGCCAGAGCCCATTGTCGGGATTGTTGCTGATTTTTATCAACGCCTGTTTGACGACGAGCCATGGTTCACATCGGTTTTCGCGCGGGTCGGCAACCTCAATCACCATATTTCAACGCAGGCCAGCATGTGGCTCGATGTCATGGGCGGCGGGCCTTATTACCACGGGGCAGAATTCAGGTTGAATTTCCATCACACCCACAATGCCCATAGTTTGATGAATGAAGAAGGTGCGCGCCGCTGGGTCACACTCATGGTCGCTTCGCTAGAGGCCTCAAAGCCGTTAATGGGCGATGATCCTCGGGTGCGGGCGAGCCTCAACACCTTTCTCGCGCATTTCTTCGCAAAATATGCGCGGGATTTTCAGTTTGAAAACCGTGAAACATTCGGGTCGATTAACCCGCCGGTCCTCCAATAATCACAGATGACCGCAGCGGCCTGCATTTAAATGCGGTCAAAATCGAGCGAGTCGGCGACGATATCAACCCGATCTTGCAAAGTATTGGGAAAGAGGCGGGCATAGCGTTCGGTCATAGAGATATTGTAATGCCCCAGCAATTGCTGAACCTCATAAATACTTGCGCCATTGTTAATCAAAAGGCTGGCATAGGTGTGGCGCAAGTCATGCATCCGAACGGAGCTCAGGCCCGCGCTGTCTCGAGCCTTAAAAAACGCAATATGCAAGCTGGTGCAGGGTTGGCCCGTGCGGGGGTTGGCGAACACCCAGCTGTCCCGGGTGATCGGCAGGCCCAGAGCCTCAGACCGCAATTTCACCTGCTCCAGAACCGCCAGGGCTTTTTTGCTCAAAACCACTGTACGGCTGCGGCCACTTTTACTGACGGCAACAAAAAGCTCGCCCTTTTGCAAATCAATGCAGGTCCATTTGGCCAGGCGCAGTTCGCTCTTTCGTGCCCCGGTGAGCAAGAGCAATTTGACAAATAAATGCAAGAACGGATGCGTGCTGCGCTTACAAGCGCTCAGCAGACTTTTGATCTCCGTATGGGTTAAGAAGCGCTGCATATAATCGCCTGTTGGCAATTTCTTGATGACGACAGCTTTAAATGGGTTTGTATCGAGATAACCCCATTGCACGGCAATGTTTAGAATTCTGTTCAACATGCTGGAATGCTTGTTCACCGTCGCAGGCTTGTAGCCCGCCTCCAATTGCGCCGTCATCCATAGGTCGAGATCCTGGCTGGTAATCTCCGCCAGGGTTTTTGGCCCAAAGATTGGCCTAATGTGTTTGTCGAACACATAGAGCTCCAATTGGCTCCGACGCTTGGTCGCCTTGGAGAACGCATAGTATTTATGATCGAAGAAATCTGCGAAACAGGAGAATTCTTGGAGACTGTTAGACGAATTGAAATCGGTTGTTTTAAAAATATTTGAAAAAATAGACATACTGAGGCCCTCCTCGAGCGCCTTTATACTGACAAACAACACTATTTGGAACTGATTCGTCTAAAAAGCAGTACCAATGGCTAACTTTAGCATGAAAGCATTCTCCTTACTTCTACTGCTCTGGTGATGACCGCTGGTGTTGCCGCTGCAGAAGTTACCTTCTCAGGCACAGCAAACTTTGGTTACAACGACACAGATGCCACAACTGGCGCATCTGTTGGCGCTGCTTTCTCCGACATTGATCTGAACATCGCATTTTCACAAGAGCTGAACAACGGCTACACAGCCGCCGCTTCTTTTGAGTTTGACGTTGCCAATGCGGACCAAGGCGCGAGTTTCAATGCCTCTGATGCTGTGATCTCTTTGACAAATGCTGATTCCGGCATCCACTATGGTGACACGAAACATGGCGCTGAAAACGCATGGTCTGCGGTTGGCTCCATGGAAAACGACGCCTTCCGTGTCGCAGACGGCGAAATGGTGACCCGCGCTGACATGACCTTTGGCGGCGCAAAAATCGGCATCTCTTTGGGTGACGATACAAACTACACGGTCACTGCCGCATCTGGTACCACCCCCGCTGTTAAGGGAACTGAAAAAGATTACATTTCACTCGGCATCACAGGCACTGCAGGCTCATTCTCCTATGCGCTGGCCCATCAAAATGCAAACACCGCTTGGCTGGACGGTGATGACAACTCAGCAAAGTCGCAACAAGCAACAACCGGTGTTCGTGTGAGCACAACTTTGGGTGGCGCAACTGTTGCACTGGGTTATGCCAAAAACGACGATGGCGGTTCAACCGGCATTGAAGTCAGCTACCCAATGGGCGCACTCACCACAACAGCATCTTACGTTCAAGAAGGCGCAGCTAGCGCAGAAAACAAATGGGATGTGAAAGTTGCCTATGCCGAAGGCGCATTGGGTGTGACAGTTGCTACAGACGAAAGTCAGGACTGGAATGTTGACGTGTCCTACGACATGGGTAACGGCATGAACCTCTTCGTCGGTGCTGATGACGGTGGCAAAGACACATATGCTGGTGTGAGCTATGATCTCGGCGGCGGTGCATCGCTCTTGGCATCCTACGCAAATGACAGCAACAACACTGATACTGACGACGAAGTTGGTGCAAAAGACTACAAAGAAGGCATGACCTTCCAGCTTTCTTTCGCATTCTAAGTCGATTGAAATCGAACCTTCCGAAGGCGGCCCGAAAGGGTCGCCTTTTTCATTTTTGGATGATGATTTTTCGGCATGGATCCCTTGGAGCTCTGGAAACCTGAGCCAAAGCAGCCTATGACTGGCGGCGGGCGCCTAATCTGGGTTTGGCCCATGAATATATAGACGAGGCAGATCTCATGAGCAGCTATTCCCCCGCCGAAATCGAAGCCAAATGGCAAGAGGCATGGGCCAAAGGCGAGACCTTCAAGGCCGTGGCCACTGCCGATCGTCCGAAATATTATGTCCTGGAAATGTTCCCCTATCCATCGGGCCGCATTCACATGGGCCATGTCCGCAATTACACCATGGGCGATGTGATCGCGCGTTATAAGCTGTCTACCGGGCATAATGTTCTACACCCGATGGGCTGGGACGCCTTTGGCATGCCGGCCGAAAATGCCGCGATGGCGATCGGCGGACATCCAAAAGAATGGACCTATGACAACATCGCAACCATGCGCAGACAGATGAAGCCCTTGGGCCTGTCCATCGATTGGTCGCGCGAGTTCGCCACCTGTGACCCAGAATATTACGGACAACAACAGGCGTTGTTTCTCGATATGCTTGCCAATGGTTTGGTCTATCGCAAGAATGCGATGGTCAATTGGGATCCAGTCGATATGACGGTTCTGGCCAATGAGCAGGTGATTGACGGCAAAGGCTGGCGTTCCAATGCCGAGGTGGAACGCCGCGAGTTAACACAATGGTTCTTCAATATCTCATCGATGTCGGGCGAATTGCTCAGCGCCTTGGACGGGCTGGAAAACTGGCCTGCCAAAGTTCGGTTGATGCAGGAAAATTGGATCGGCCAATCGCGGGGGTTGGAAATGACCTTCCCGCTGACGACACCCCAAGATGGTCATGAGGGCATCACCGTTTACACCACCCGCCCCGATACATTGGTGGGCGCATCATTCATTGGACTGGCCGCGAACCACCCGCTGACCCAAAGCCTGGCAGCTCAAAACCCTGCCTTGGCGGAATTCTGTGCCGAATGTAAGAAAATGGACACAACAGAAGCCGCTATGGAAAAGGCTGAAAAGAAGGGCTTTGATACCGGCATCACCGTGCAAAATCCGCTTGGCGGCGCGCCATTGCCTGTTTGGGTCGCCAATTTTGTGATGATGGATTACGGCACCGGCGCAATCTTCGCCTGCCCCGCCCATGACCAGCGCGACCTTGATTTTGCGCGGAAATATGATCTGCCCGTGATTGATACCTTCTTTGCGCTCAACGATGATACACCCGTGACAGATGTGGCTTTCGTGCCGGCCAAAACGGAAACGGTGCGCTGGGTCAACCAACCGGCCGGCCTGCAAGAGGCCACGGGGCAAGAGGCAATTGACGCCACCATCGACTGGGCCGAAGCGCTGGGGCTTGGCATCGGAAAAACGCAATGTCGTTTGCGCGATTGGGGATTGAGCCGACAACGCTATTGGGGGTGTCCGATTCCGGTGGTGCATTGTGACAGCTGCGGCGTTGTGCCGGAGAAAAAGGAAAACCTGCCAGTCCGCCTGCCTGATGATGTGACGTTTGACATTCCGGGGAACCCGTTGGATCGGCACCCCACTTGGCGCAACTGCGCCTGCCCCGCCTGCGGCAAGGCCGCCCGCCGCGAGACCGATACCATGGATACTTTCGTGGATTCCTCTTGGTATTATGCGCGCTTCACGGCCCCCAATGCCGCCACACCTACGGATATGGCGGAGGCCAGCTATTGGATGAACGTCGATCAATATATTGGCGGCGTGGAACATGCGATTTTGCACCTGCTCTATTCGCGGTTCTTTGCCCGCGCCATGCAGATCTGTGGCCATTTGCCCCCTTCTGCGATTGAACCTTTTGACGCGCTTTTTACCCAGGGCATGGTCACCCATGCGATCTATAAATCAGAGGGCAAAGACGGCCGGCCTGTCTATCACTACCCCGAAGAGGTGGCACTCCGGGATGGAAAGGCTTTCTTGCTTGATGGCGGCGCTGAGGTCACCATTGTGCCGTCCGCAAAGATGTCGAAATCAAAAAATAACGTGGTGGATCCGATCAGCATCATCAGCAGCTACGGAGCCGATACGGCGCGGTGGTTTGTTCTGTCTGACAGTCCGCCAGAGCGCGATGTGGAGTGGACCGCTTCTGGTGCGGAAGCGGCGTTTAAGCATTTGAACCGCGTCTGGCAACTTTGCGATAAAATCGCCAATATGGACAAAAATCAATCTGGCGAAGGGGATAAGGATCTCCTGCGCGCGCTCCACAAAACCATTGTGGACGTCACATCGGGGGTGGAGAGTTTTGGCTTCAATGCAGCAATTGCCAAGCTCTATGGTTTCACCGCAACATTAGCCAAATCCAAGGCCGGATATGCCGCGCAGCATGAGGCAATCAGGACCTTGGCGCAATTGATGGCACCGATGACGCCGCATTTGGCAGAGGACATTTGGGCGCATCAAGGCGGGCAGGGGCTTATTGCCAATGCGCCTTGGCCGAAAGCAGATCCGGAGCTCTTGATCGAAGATGAGGTCACTTTGCCCATCCAAATCAACGGCAAGCGCCGTGATGAGATCACTGTGGCCAAAGATATGAGCAAAGAAGAGCTCGAAGCCTTGGTGTTGCAGAATAACGCTGTGATGAAAGCGCTTGATGGTGCTACACCTAAGAAACTTGTCATTGTACCCGGACGTATCGTCAATGTGGTTATCTAGCCGACGCGGATTTCTAAGTGCAGCTCTTGCTCTGGCGGGCTGTGGGCTTATTCCTGTCATGGAGCCCAGCTCGCAGCAGCTTTACAATCAGGTCCTGATCCAAGCCCCGGTCAATCGGGCGGAATATGAGCTGGTGCGGAACTTAGAAGCGCAGCTTGGAGTCGCAAAAAGCGCGCGTTTTGCGTTGCGTTATGAATTGAACGTCACAGAGGACAATATCGTTGTCTCCGCCGCCCAAGAGATCAGCCGCTATAGCCTTGTCGGCGAGCTGGAGTATTCCTTGCGGGACAACAATGGCGCCATCCTGACCCACCAGAGTGCAAAATCATTCACCGGCTACTCCGCCACAGGCACCACCGTCGCCACCCAGCGGGCTCAGCGAGACGCCCATGACCGCTTAATGGTCATTCTGGCAGACCAAGTCTCCACGGCGCTGCTTACACTGGACCTCCCATGAAGCTCTCCGCCCGCGACGCAGCGGCGGTTTTTGCGAAGCCCAATCCCAACAAAACAGGGGTGTTGATCTATGGCGCCAATGCGATGCGCGTGGCGCTGAGGCGACAGCAATTGATCAAGGGGCTGATCGGCCCGCAGGGCGAAGAGGAAATGCGCCTCACGCGCCTGCAGGGCGGTGAGTTACGACGCGACGGGGCCGCGCTGAATGATGCCATCAAAGCAGTCGGGTTTTTCCCCGGCCCGCGCGTGGTTCTCGTGGAAGACGCCAATGACAATTGCGCCGATGCAATCCTGGCGGGATTGGCCGATTGGCAGGCCGGTGATGCGCAGATGGTTGTCATTGGCGGCGCTCTAAAGCCGACATCAAAAATCCGCAAAGCTTTTGAAGCCCATCCCAATGCCTGGTCTATCGCCATTTTTGATGAACCGCCCACCCGCGCCGAAGTGGAGGCCGCTTTGGCAAAAGTCGGCATGGGCGCGGTCGACGCTGAGGCCAGCGCGGCCATTACAGATCTTTCCAAGGCCATAGATCCCGGAGATTTCAGTCAATTCTTGGAAAAATTGTCCCTATATTGCATGTCCCAAGCCGGACCCGTCACCCTAAGAGATGTTGAGATCTGCGCGCCGCAATCCACCGAAGCGGCGCTCGATGATGTCATTGGGTTGGTGGCCGATTTGAAAACAAATGAGATTGCCCCAGTGTTGCACCGCGTGATCGCTCAGGGCGGAACCGCCACCGGGCTTTGCATTGCCGCTTTGCGCCATTTTCGCCTTCTCCACGCCGCAGCCTCTGATCCAGCAGGCGCGCAGCAAGGTGTGGCAAAGCTTCGGCCGCCGGTTTACGGGCCACGTCGAGATCGGATCCAACGGCAGGTCGGCGCTTGGCGTCGAGACCGGCTGGAACAGGTGATTTCGCTTTTGCTAGACACTGATTTGCAGCTACGATCTGCGGGGCAAACCGCGCCGCAAATGGCACAGGTTGAGAGATGTTTCATCCGAATTTCAATGATGGGGAAAAGATAAATGTATACGGTATTGGGTTCGACCAAAAATCGAACTTTGCGAGTGATTTGGACGCTTGAGGAATTGGGCTTGCCCTATGATCAGGTCAAAGGCGACCCTGGCTCAGCAGAGGCCAAGGCGCACAACCCCAGTGGTAAAGTGCCGGCCTTGGTGGTCGATGGAGAGGTTCTACCTGATAGCGTTGCGATCATGAGTTTTTTATCTGACCGTCACAATGCCCTAACCTTTCCAGCCGGATCTGTCGAACGGTTGCGCATGGATGGGCATATTCATTTCCTGCTCGAAGAATTCGACAGCCTACTCTGGGTTTCGGCGAAAAACTCTTTTGTTAATCCGCCTGAGCACCGTGCCGCCGAAGTGAAGCCCGTGTTGAAATGGGAGTTTGAACGCAGTTTAAAGCGGCTTGAAGCCCGGCTTCAGGGCGCGTTCCTCATGGGCGAGCAGTTTACAATCGCCGACATTTTGGCAGTGCATTGCCTCAATTGGGCCTATACGGCGAAATTCCCAGACGCCAGCCCTGTTTTAAAGGACTATGCCAAACGCTGCCGAGCGCGTCCGGCCTATGTAAGGGCTTTAGCGGAAAGATAATCAGCGGCCGCGCGGCCAGCCCAACGGCCGGTCGCGAGGCAGGCGGTGATCAAATAACCGCCCGTCGGTGCGTCCCAATTCAGCATCTCACCGGCGCAAAATACGCCCGGGAAATCCCGAAGCATCAACTCAGGTGTCAATGCGTCCCATGACAGTCCACCAGCTGTTGAGATGGCCTCATCTATAGGGCGCGGTCCCGAGACCTGCAGCGGCGCAGCTTTGATTGCAGCAATAAGCCCATCGGTATCGCGGGGCATAGGGCGGGTCAGCTCAAACAGCAGGGCTCGTTTTGTGGCATCCAGTTTGACGGATTTTCGCAAGAAATTGCTCAGACTGTCCTTGGGCTTGCGATTTGAAATCATGTCCCTCAAGGCGTGGATTGAAAGCTGTGGCGCCAAATCAATCCGGGCCAAAGGGGTCTGCCGCAGCATCCGCCCCAGCGCATAGATTGCCCCGCCTTCCACACCGGATTGTGTGATCACAAATTCACCACGGCTTCGCTGATCTGCGACGGTAAGTTCGATATTCTTTACGGGTTGGCCAAAAAACGGGCGCATATGATCCGACCAAGCGCGCTGCAGTCCCACATTTGACGCTTGAATAGGGACAATCGGCACGCCCGCCGCCGCGACTGGCGTTTGCCAAGCGCCATCAGACCCTAAACGCGCCCAACTCGCGCCACCGAGCGCGAGGATCAACGCCCCGGCCGTCACGGCGACCTGGCCCTTTGGCGTGGCCAGCAGATGCGGCGCATCTGTGGTCAATGGACCGATCCATCGGTGGCGGCGCAGCAATACAACACCCAGCGCATCGAGCCGCGCCAGCCACGCCCGCAGAAGGGGAGACGCTTTCATGCGCGTCGGAAAAACCCGGCCTGTGCTGCCTGTGAAGACCTCCTGCCCAAGGCCTTGCGCAAAGCCGATGACCTCAGCCGGCCCAAATTGCGCTAGAATGGGCTTCAAGGGGGCGATGGTGTCAAAATGCTCCAAGAACGTGTTGGGCTCTTCTGCCTTGGTTAGGTTGAGACCAGATTTTCCAGCCATGAGAAATTTTCGTGCAGGGGAGGGCATCGCCTCAGCTATTGCCACACGCATCCCAGCCCGCGCGGCTTGCTCTGCCGCCATCAGCCCGGCTGGGCCCGCGCCCACAACCAATAGGTCAAACACATTTTGAGACTGGGCTTGGGCGTGATCCATATTAGGTGGATCCTTGCGAAGGTGCCGGTGAGCTTATCATTTTGTGTTCCGTGACCGCTGCTGCCCCGTCGATAGCGCCGGCCCTTCTGCCGCGCAATGAAGAATTGCGCAATGTCACATCAAACGCGCTGCAATGCGACAGGCGCAACAAAAAAGAGCGACGCCAAAGCGCCGCTCTCTCTTTAACCGAAGTTGGTTTCGCTTAGAATGCGAAGTTCAAACCAACAGCTGTCAGGTCGTTTGCTGTACCGGCTTTGTCGTGCATTGCTGCAAAAGCAGATGCGCCGCCACCGAGTGCGTAATCAGCGATGATTGTAGTCGCGTCAGCTTCGTCGATTGCGAATGATGCAACCAGGTCGCCTGCAGAGTACTTAAGTGAGAAATCCCACTCGTCGCCAAATGCATCCGCACCAGCTACTTCGCCTGGCTTGATTGCTGTGTAACCAACAGTCAAAGCGTCCATTGCATATGAGAAGCCAACTGTTTGCTCGTCTTCGCCACCGGAAGCCAATGACTCGTCTTCAACAGAGCCCTTCAGCGTCAAGCCATTGCCCATTGCGTAAGATGCAGCAATCTTAGTAGCGCTGCCACCGTTGTCGTCGTTGTTTGTACCAGTCAATGTGAGTGCTACGCCAGCAACGTCACCGCTTAAGCTATAAGAGCTGTGCGATTCGCTTTCATCAGATGTCATTGCGACACTCCAACCAGCGATTGAACCGGAGAGTTTTACGTCATGTGCGCCATCAGTGTCATCAAACAAGTTGTCGATGCCTGCGTGATCTACAGTCAATGTCCAACCAGCGTATGAAACTGCTACGTCTGCTGCAGTTACAGGAGCGCCTTGCTGTTCCATCTCATCATCATCGTTGTAGTCGATTTTAGCGCCAGCGCCCATGTCTAAGCCCAGTGATACAGCAACACCGTTGTCGGATTCAGCAGAAGCTGTGATATCGAAGTCATAGTATGATTCAAAGAACATATCGACGCCGTAGGAAGTGGTCGAACCTGCTTTAGCGTCGGATGCACCGTTGTCATCGATCAGTGCAACGCCGGCTGTGCCGGAGAAAGATACGTCAGCTTGGGCAACGCCAGCGGCGAGAACCAAAGAAGTAGTTGTAAGGAGGATGCGTTTCATGTTTTTCCCTCGAGTTGCTATCCAAAATAAAAATACCAAGCCAAGGAATACCTTGGTTAAGCATTACGGCTTTAGTGACGTGAGAACGGCCCTTGGGTCAAGTGATCCCCCTGTCACAAGGCACCGAAACGCCAACATGATGCACAGATGTCACACTGCATCGGTGGTTTTCAGCCAATGACATCCTGCCTGTTCCTGTTTAAACTCAGGTTAATGTCGAAAAAAGGTTAAAAAAATATGTCACTGTTCCATGTTTCGGAAGAGATTTTACAAGCGCAGCAGGACGCCGGACGCGCTTCAGGCTCGGTGGAGCTGATTGCCGTGTCCAAAGTGCAGCCCAATGATCGTGTTTTGGCGGTTCTGCAGCAGGGTCATCGGGTTTTTGGTGAGAATCGCGTGCAGGAAGCGGAAGGCAAATGGCCGGAGTTCCAAAAAACATTCCCCGATGCAAAGGTGCATCTGCTCGGACCGCTGCAATCGAACAAAGCGCGCGCAGCCATGCGCCTATTTGATTGTCTCCACACGTTAGACCGCCCCAAATTGGCAACCGCTCTGGCGCGCTTGGCCCAAGAGCTGGGCCATTGCCCGGCGCTTTTCATCCAAGTCAACACCGGCTTGGAACCACAAAAGGCCGGCATTGCCCCCGATGCGGTAGATACATTCGTCAAAGACTGCCGTGCTCTGGATCTGCCTGTGATGGGCTTAATGTGCATCCCACCTGTCGAGGAAGAGGCCAGCCTGCATTTCGCGCTTTTGGCCAAACTGGCGCGGCGCAATGGGCTAGAGGGATTATCCATGGGCATGTCCGATGATTTTGCCAAGGCAATCTCCTTTGGCGCCACCCATGTCCGGGTTGGCTCAGCGATTTTTGGCGCGCGGGTGCAGGCCCCTCATCCGTGAGCCGTGTTAACGGACAATAAGCCGGGTGCCGGGCACTGCCCGCGTGGCCAGCCAATGAATATCTGGGCGTGCCAGCGCAATACAGCCCGCTGTAGGTGCGCCTAGTTTGCGCCATTGGTGCATGAAAATCGCAGAGCCCGCCCCTGGATGTGCATTGGGCCAATTCCAATCCGTGATCAACACAATGTCATATTGCGGATCTGCCCGACGCATCTGTTCGTGACTGGCCTGCAAAGGCGCGCGGCAAAGCTGATTATATAATGGGTGAGCCGGATCATCACACCACAGATCTCCAGGGTGGATTGGAACCGCCCAAGGGGCGGGCGGCGCAATCCGGTCGGGGCGATACATAAGCGCAGCAATGCGCAAGATGCCACGGGGGGTCGCCCCATCGCCTTCTCTCTTATCATCGCGCACCCCGCCGCGCCCACAGGTCGCCGCGAGCGTGCGACCAAGATAGCGCAAGCGACCAGAGGCATAGACCATATCAAAGGCGCTCATAGCAAATGCCCAGATTTTTCCGCCTTAGTTCGCAGATAGCCGCGGTTCTGCGCTGTGCCGCCCACAACCAATGGCACGCGTTCAGTGACCATAAGGCCTTGGTCTTGCAAGCGGGCAACTTTATTGGGGTTATTGGTCATCAACCGTATGGATAAAAAGCCAAGGCTTTTGAGCAACTCTGCCCCGATCTGAAAATCCCGCTCGTCATCTTCGAAACCCAGGCGATGATTGGCCTCAACCGTATCAAAACCTTGGCTCTGCAACGCATAGGCCCGCATTTTATTGGCCAGACCAATCCCGCGGCCTTCTTGATTGAGATAGAGCAGGATCCCGGCGCCTTCCTGCCCCATCTGCGCCAAAGCACCTTTGAGCTGTGGGCCGCAGTCACATTTCAAGGATCCCAGAATATCCCCAGTGAAACATGCCGAATGCAAACGGGTTAAGACCGGTGCCGCCCGATCGGGCGCGCCAATCTCAACCGCATAATGTTCATCCCCACCGCCATCTGGGCGAAACACATGCAAACGTCCCGCTTGACTAACCTCCAGTGGAAGTTGCGCAGAAACCACATGCGCAAAGCCAGGCTCCAACAAGATATCCACCGGCAAATGCGTTAAACTGCTGAGCGGCTCGGGGCTGTGCACCGTGATCGCCATGGGCAAAAGATGCGCCGCTTTCAATAGCGCCACCGCAAGGCGTTGCCCATCAGCAGATCCGCCGCGCAGGGCTTGGAAGGGACCCTTCATCGGATAGCTAAGGTCGAGAATGGGATCGGCCACCGCATGGCACCAGCGCGCATCGACCGACAGAGGCACAGAAATGCGCGCCACATCCCCGTCATATGCGTTGATCTTAAGCGTATCGGCCCGCCACTTTGACAAAACCGCTTGCACCTCACCCAAAGCGCGCAGCGCCTCCAGCCGGTCTTGCGTCAAAGTCTCTGCCGCGCAGACCACAAGAGGCTGCGGCAAATCAATGACCACCGGCAGACCCATACGAAGATCGGTCAAAGCACGAGCGCGCAGCTCAACAGGAGAAGGTGATATACTCATAGAACGTCCGATAGCCCTTTTTTCGGGTGAATTGAAACAATTCCTTCATTTATGACACGAGGTCGTGAGATCACTGTCGCAAATCTTGCAATAAAGCGCCCAAGCGCGCAGGTATAGGCTATCCTATGAATTGGAGAGGTAGAATGGCACAGCTTAAAAAAGTTCTTTTGATCGACGACGACGAAGATCTGAGAGAGGCTTTGAGCGAGCAACTTCTTATGACGGAAGATTTTGATGTCTACGAGGGCAACAGCGGCGCGGCGGCTTTGGAAAAGGTCAAGCAGCAGAGTTACGATCTTTTGGTCTTGGATGTGGGTCTGCCGGACACAGATGGGCGTGAGCTGTGCCGATTGATCCGCAAACAGGGCGTTAAATGCCCCATCGTGATGCTCACCGGCCATGATACAGATTCCGACACGATTTTGGGTCTGGATGCCGGCGCCAATGACTATATCACCAAGCCCTTTAAATTTCCCGTACTTTTGGCCCGTATGCGCGCGCAGCTGCGCCAGCATGAGCAATCGGAAGATGCGATCTTCACCCTTGGGCCCTATACGTTCAAACCCTCAATCAAGATATTGGTCACCGCTGATGACAAGAAAATTCGCCTGACCGAAAAAGAAACTAATATCTTAAAATTTCTATACCGCGCCACCGAAGATGTGGTGCCACGTGACATTCTTTTGCATGAAGTATGGGGCTATAATGCCGGCGTCACGACCCATACGCTGGAAACCCATATTTATCGCCTGCGTCAGAAAATTGAACCCGATCCCGGCAAGGCCAGCATATTAATTACCGAAAACGGCGGCTATCGCTTGTCAATGTGACCCCCTCCAATCCCCGGCGCCGGGGCATTATCGCAAGGCGTCTTTCCTCCCTCGACCTAAGCCCGGGCCCCGCGCCCGGGTTTTTTTGGTCTCCTCCAATCACCGTTATGACAAAGACCTCTGCATAACGCCATTTCAACACGAAAGGCCTGGGCGGATGCCTATGAACGGTAGTGAAATCACTCAAAATTTGAGCAATAACTATACATATCAGTATACCCAGACGGTGAATGCACCTGCCGAGGAGCTTGTTCAGGCAAAGCCAATGGATACCTGACCAAAGGCGCCAAAATCAGCAACAAATTCATCCTTTGGTCGCGCTTCAATCGGACGAATGAACGAGCCAGACAGAACAACATCGCCAGCGCGAATTTTCTGCCCATAGGCTTCAAGACGTTCGGACAGCCAAACGATTCCCATAACCGGATCGTTCAAAACACCCGCGCCAAGACCGGTCTCTTCAACCTCTCCATTGCGGCTACAAATCGCACCAGCCCAGCGCAGATCAAACGCGCTTGGATCATGACGTGCGCGGCCCAAGACGATACCCGCATTGGCCGCATTGTCGGAAATCGTATCAAAGATTTTACGGGTCTGCCCTGTGTGCGCATCGACGCGCTCAATCCGCGTGTCGAGAATCTCTAGCGAGGGGCAGACATAATCCGTCGCGGCCAGCACCTCATCGCGCCGCACGGCACCGTCCAAATCCGCTTTCATCACAAAGGCGATTTCTGCCTCGATGCGCGGCTGTATAAACCGCCTCGCTGGCACAGTCGCGCCATCTTCAAAATGCATATCATCAAACAAAATCCCACTGTCGGGGATATCAATATTCAAAGCATATTGCATCGCCTTGGACGTGAGGCCAATTTTCCAGCCAATCACCCGACGACCATCAGCAATCTTCAGCGCAACTAGGGCTTTTTGCACCGCATAGGCATCATCCATCGTCATCTCAGGATGGGCGCGGGTCAACAGTCCAATTTGTTTATGGCTTTTTTCTGCCGCAAATAAGGCCTGCGCCGCCTGGGAAATCTCTGCCGGGGTCATGTCTCATCCTCGACAGAATTGCGCAGGGTGCCAAGACCGTCCGCGTGAACTTCAACCACATCACCGGGTTTGAGAAAAATTGGAGGATCAAACCGCGCGCCGGCGCCGGTCGGGGTTCCGGTGACAATAATATCACCGGGCATCAAAGTGGTGAATGTTGAGATATATTCGATTTGACGGCGGATGGGAAAAATCATGCGGCTGGTACGATCGTCTTGGCGCAGCTCCCCGTTGACATGGGTGGTGATGCGGACATCGTCCAACTGCGCGGCATCCTCAAAAGGCACCAACCACGGGCCCATAGCCCCAGACCTGTCCCAATTCTTACCCTGCGTGACATTGAATTTCGCATGGCGCACCCAATCTCGGATTGTCCCCTCGTTGCAAAGGGTCAGGGCGGCAATGTGATCATAAGCATCTGCTTGAGAAATGCGGCGTCCGGCCTTGCCAATGACAATGGCAATTTCGCCCTCATAATCGAGTTGATGCGACTCTGGTGGACGGACCAAGGCCTCTTCATGTCCGACAAAACCACGGGCAAACCGTGGGAAGAGTGACATATTCGCAGGTGCCTGGCTGCCGTCTTTATATTCCGCATTGCGGTCTGGGAAATTGACCCCGACACAAATGATCTTCTCACCGCCCGCCTCGGGCATGTCATAGGTGAAGCTGCCAAAATCATGGGTAACAGAGGCCCCCTCTGCCGCTTGCGCCAGCTGCGGCAGGGCCTGCGCGCGGATCACCTCTGTCAAAGTCGCCCATTGTGGGAAGTTCGGCGATAAAGCAATGAAACCAGCCTCCGTCACAGCGCCATACAGTGCCTCACCCGCCGCGCGAATGGATGCAAATTTCATGAGTTTTCTCCTTTGACAGATGGCGCATTGATCCGCGCATGGATGCTGTTGGTTTTCCAGCTGAAGGGCTTGGAAATTGTCACAATTTCCAAAGACAGCGCAAAATAGGGATCCGCCAACAGCGGTGCAAAAACCGCCTCCGCACGCGCCATTAAGAACGCGCCAACCTCAGATTTGGTCGCATCACTGCGCCCCTCCCCCATGCGTAGGACCATATCCACAAAGGCATTCTTGGAATGCCCATCGGCGACGCAATACTGCGGCATCGGATGCGCCCGTACCCGAATGCCCGCCAGAGGAAACACACCGGTTTGCTGCATGGCAACACTCATGACAGAACAAAATTCTTTCATATCAACGTCATGATCTAAATTTTGCGAATATTGAACGGTCAGATGTGGCATGGTGAATCCTTGGCAATCATGATGAAATCATCGCAGCCTGACTGAAAATAACAAGTGAGGAGTGCTCATTGATCTACAATTTTTGCATTTCACACCAGGTGAGCCGAGATTTTCTTGACAGAGCGGAGCATCTCTAATTAATTAATATATGAATGATTCATAGATGAGTGGTAAATGCCAAAATTTCTAGACAGCCTCCCAATGATCCTCAGCCGCTCCTTGGATCGGGTGATGCCAAGCTATCGGCGTCTATTTCAAGCCAATGATCTGACGGATCAACAATGGCGGGTCCTCCGCGCGCTTTGGGAAAAACAGCATCTGACCTCAGCGCAAATCTCACAGATCACCCTCTTGCCCCCGCCCTCATTGGTCGGAATTCTGGATCGGCTCGAGAAGAAAAACCTCATTGGGCGCCTGCGCTCGACCGAAGATCGCCGACATGTCCACATCATCCCCACCCAAAAGGGGCGCGCTTTGATGGAGCATATGATGCCCATGGTGGACCGCATTCATGACGATTTCATGCAGCGCGTGACAGCGGCTGAATGGGCTGAATTTAATCGAATTTTGGAAAAATTATCGGAATCTACAGAGAAACGGAATTTGGCATGAAAAACGCTGGAATCAGAACCGGAGCGCAATATCTCGAGGGGCTGCGCGACGATCGTGAAATTTGGACGCGCGGGACGCGGGTCAAGGATGTGACAGCGGAGCCGGGCATGGGCGGCGGTGCGGCCTCTTTGGCGGGTTTTTTGGATCGGCAACATGAAGCGGCCTACCGCGATATCGTGACCTATGAAGATGCCCAGGGCATTCGCTGCGCCATCTCCCATATGGTGCCCAAGTCCAAGGCCGATGTGGTGCAACGCGGCCGCGCCTTTTATGAATGGGCCACATGGTCCAATGGCATGTTTGGCCGCACTCCAGATTACAAGAACGCCTCCGTTATGGCCTTTGCCCATGCCCCAGGATTTCTAGCACAGGGCAGCAAGGGACAGGCAGATTTCGTTCAAAATATGACCCGGTTCTATGATGAAGTCAGGCTGAATGATCGGGTGTTAACCCATACTTTGGTGAACCCCTCTGTCTCACATGCGCAGGCCACCAGCGGTAAATTCGACGAAGAGGTTGCATTGCATGTGGTTAAAGAAACCGATGCTGGGATCATCGTGAAAGGCGCAAGGCTTTTGGCCACTTTGGGGCCATTATCTGATGAGATCGAAGTCTTCCCCTCAACGCTGTTGCGGGCCGATGACAGCAATATTCCCTTTGCCTTCGCCTTTGCCATTCCCATCGCCACACCGGGTCTCAAGATGATCTGCCGGGACAGCTATGACCATGGTAAATCCCATTTCGATGCGCCCCTATCGTCGCGCTATGAGGAGATGGATGCGGTGGTCATTTTTGACAATGTCTTGGTCCCCTGGGAGCGGGTGTTCATGTATGGTGAACCAAACCTATGCAACCAGGCCTTCGCCCAAACCAATGCGGTGGTGCATATGGCGCATCAAGTGGCCTGTGGAAAGCTGGCCAAGGCGGAGTTCATGGTCGGCGTCATGTGCGCCATTGCCAAGGCGACGGGCCGCGATAAGGATTTGGCCACCAAAGGCATGATTGCTGAAGTGATGTTGATGGCCGAAACCGTGCGCGCCCTGCTCTTTTCGGCAGAACAACAGGCCCATGAGGATCAATGGGGCAATTTCATTCCGCTGCGCGGCCCTTTAGACGCCTCGCGCAATCTCTTTCCCAAAATGTACCCGCGGATGGTGGAGATCCTGCAACTCTTAGGCTCCTCCTCCCTTATGGCGACGCCAACTGAGGCGGATTTCAGCAATGCCATGGCAGGCGACGTGGAAAAATATTTCCAACTGACCCATATGGACAGCCGCGACCGCGTTGGCCTGTATCGCCTGGCACATGACATCGCCGTCTCTGGCTTTGGCAATCGCCAAGCGCTTTATGAGCGCTTCTTCTTCGGCCCGCCGCAAATCATGAGTTCAGTCTATTTTGATGGCTATGACAAGGACAGTAAGATTGCCCGCGTTGAGGATCTTTTGGCACAGGCTTAAAGCTTTTAACCCTGAGCCAATATTAGCTGGACGAGCTATTGGCCTCGATGCGCAGACCTGAGCTTTGATCAAATAGGTGCAGAGCATCGCTTTGCGCCGTAAACCACATGGTCTCACCTTTTGCAGTTTTTGGCGGATGCTCCATTTTCACAATGAAGGCCTCGCCAGAGGCGCTCACCAAGTGCACCAAAGCATATTCGCCCAATTGCTCCACCAGATCCAATGTACCACCAACAAGGGCCTTGGCTTCCGTGCAGCCTGTCAGATGCTCTGGGCGAATACCAATATGTGCACCAGTGGCCGCAGCTGGCAAAGACTTGCTGCCGTTTTTGGCCAAATCTGCCTGGGTGAAAAAATTCATCTTCGGACTGCCGATAAATTGCGCCACAAAAGCATTGGAGGGGTTACGATAGAGATCAATGGGAGAGCCAATCTGCTCCACCCGGCCCGCACGCATGACGACAATTTTGTCGGCGAGCGTCATAGCCTCAACCTGATCATGGGTGACATAGATCATTGTGGACTTTAACCGCTCATGCAAACGGGCAATTTCCAAACGGGTCTGCACGCGCAAAGCGGCATCGAGATTGGACAGGGGCTCGTCAAACAAAAACACTTCGGGATCGCGAACAATTGCCCGGCCAATCGCCACGCGCTGACGCTGCCCGCCCGATAAGTTGCGCGGGCTGCGGTCGAGATAATCGGTGATCTGCAGCACTTCGGCGGCTTCACGCACCCGGCGATCAATTTCCTTTGGCGGCGTTTTGGCCTGTTTGAGACCAAACGCCATATTGTTGAACACGGTCATATGCGGATAAAGCGCGTAGGATTGGAACACCATCGCCACGCCACGCTTGGCCGGCGCCACTTCATTTACAACTTTATCGCCAATGGAAATTTCACCGGAAGTGACTTCTTCCAGCCCCGCAATCATCCGCAGCAAAGTCGACTTGCCACAGCCAGACGGCCCAACGAAGACAACAAATTCACCTTCTTCAACATCCAAGTCCACCCCATGCATGACCTGAAGATCACCATAAGATTTTTTCACGTCACGAATTTTTAGACTGGCCATTTTTTTTCCATTTCTGTGATTGCAGCGATCAACGCTGGCGTAAATTCCGGGTGGTCTTGCGGCAGGGTGCCCCAAAGCGAAGCGGATCGCGCAAACCGATCGACTTGGCCCGCCTGCAACAGCTCGCGCAGATTGTCCCAATAGGGTTCCCCATATGCGATTGGCAGAGTTCCAGCCTCGATATGCTTACAAAAGACATACCAGCTCGCAATTGCGCGCAGACCAGCGCGCGGCAAAATTCCCTGTTTCAGGCATCCCGCAAGGGTTGGATGAATGAAGATTGGGAATTTCAGATACCCATCCGCACAGATCCGCTCAACCGTGTCCCCGATGGACGCATTTTTGAACCGCATGATGATTTGATCAAGATAGAGGTTTTTGTCGAATGGCAGCGCCTCGACCAATGCGGGCAACACTTCGCCGCGTTCAAATTCTTCAAAATGTGCAAAAAGCTCCGGATCCGCCATCGCCTGATCAAAAGTGTGATGTCCAGCCAAAGCGCCCAAATACGCCAAGCAAGTGTGACCCCCATTGAGGATGCGAATTTTTGCTTCTTCATAGGGATCCACATTCTTAGTGAAGGTGACGCCCACCTGCGTGAGATCCGGCCGCGCGGCAGCGAAATGATCGTCCACTACCCATTGCGTGAAATCTTCAGCCATCACCGGTGCAAAGGGGTCAGGGCCAACGAGGGCCTCCACTTCGCTTTGCAAAGCCTGTGTGCTGCGCGGTGTGATCCGATCAACCATAGAGCAAGGAAATGTAACACAGCTGCGAACCCATTGGGCAAGATCCTCGGCTCCGATCAAATCAAGATAGGCAAAGAGGTTGCGCTTCAACATTTTGCCATTTCGCCGAATATTATCACAGCATAAAATCGAAATCCCGCCCAATCCGGCGGCTTGCCTGCGAGTTAAAGCGCGGGTCAAATATGCATAGATGGTGCACGGCGCACCGCCGCCTAACTCTGCAACTATGCTGGGATCCTCAGGGTTTAGCGCCCCGGTTTCGTCCATATAATAGCCGCTTTCGGTAACGGTGATCGTCACCATATGCACCGATGACCGCGCCAGAAGCGCTTCGGCTTCCTCAGTGTTATCCGCCCAGTCAGAAAATTTCACATGCGACCGAACGCGGCGGAAATCTACATCCCCGCTGCTGGACATAGATTTGAGCACATAGCCACGGCTTGCCTCTTTAAGACCGGCAAAATTGGGCGATTCCGCAGCACGCAGATTGACCGCCGCGATGCCCCACCGCAGATCCCCCGTTTGATCCATGTAGTCATCGACATAAAGTGCCTGATGGGCCCGATGAAAGGCGCCAAAACCCAAATGCACGATGCCGATTTCGCAATCTGTGCGGTCATAACCTGTCTCAAATAAGGCCGGAGAAGACATTCGGTTCATGAGACAACTCCTAAATTGGAGGCCAGTTCAGCTTGCGCAGTTTGACGATATTCGGTGGGGGTCATGTGCTTCATCTTTAAGAAATGGCGATTGAAGTTCGCCAGGTTTTGAAATCCCACATCGAAACAAATCGACGAGACCTGTGCATCGGTGGCATAGAGCATACCGCAAGCCTGCCCAATTCTAATCCGAGTCACAAATTCGACGAATTTATGACCTGTGGTCGCTTGAAAATTACGCGAAAACGCCGCGGGAGACATGCGCGCAATTGCAGCAGCGCGCTCAACGGAGATATCTTCCGCAAAATTATTCAGGACAAAGTCAATAACCTCACCGATACGCGCCTGTTTTCCGTTGCCATCCGTTTGAACCATTTTACTGACTGAAAGCACCTTCTTTTCAGCATGTTCGTTCACCCGCACCATCAGGCGCAAAAATGCCACGATCCGCTCTGGCCCCCGGGCATCACGAATGGCTTCCATATGGCCGCGTGCGAAAGTCGGGTTAAACCCAACAAACTCAATGCCAGATTGCGATAGGGTCAACATGCGCTGCATATCGGCAAATTCAGGAAAGGCCATTTTCAATGCATCAAAGCTGGATTGATTGAACTGAACCAACATGTCGCGGATCTTGACCTCGCGCGCCCAGACATCATCCGTCACCCAATTATGCGGCAAATTCGGGCCGGTGAGATAGAGCGCGCCCGGTCCAAAATCACCAATATAATCGCCCACAAAGGCCTTGCCACGGGTTTCTGCGATGAAATGCAGCTCATATTCTTCATGGCTGTGCCAGCGGCACAAATCCGTCGGCAGGCCATGCTCAAGGTAGCGGATGCTCCTTGTGGATCTGTCAATAAACTCAATTTGCGGCTGGATAATAGACATGGCTTACCCCAGCCCGCCGTTACGGTCTGCTGCCAGCAAAGATGTGATGACCAAAGTTCGGAGCATTATTTAACCGCCCCAAAGGTAAGACCCTGGACCAATTGTTTTTGGCAAAACCAACCTAAAACGACGATTGGCCCAACAGCCGCCGTCGATACAGCCGAGAGGCGACCAAAGAACAAACCTTCAGGCGCACGGTTGCCTTCAATGAGTTTTGACAAGGTGGCCGCATCAATAGTTGTAAGACGTACCGTCCAATAGGCCTCATTCCAACAAAAGATGAACGTCAAAAGCGCGGTTGAGGCAATGCCGCCCCAGGCCAGAGGGATCAAAATATCCTTAATCTCGCCCCAAGTGCTCACCCCATCCATTTTGCCCGCTTCGATGATATCTTTGGGAATTTCTTTGAAATAGGTGAACAACATCCAGATCACGATTGGCAGGTTAATCAAACAAAGCACCACGATAATCAGAAAATGCGTGTCAAAAAGACCGAGCATATTCTTGGTCAAAAACGTCATGGGATAGAGAACCGCAGCAGCGGGGAGCATCTTGGTTGACAGCATCCAGACCAAAATATCCTTGGTGTGGCGGCTTGGATCGAACGCCATCGCATAGGCCGCCGGCACGCCAACCACCAGGGCGAAGGCCGTGGCGAATGTGGCAGTGATGACCGAATTGATCGCAAAGCGCCAATAGTCATAGTTTTCTGTCATATTCGCATAATTTTCCAAAGTCGGGGTAAAGAAGAATAAATGTTCTGGCTTTACCGCATCGGCATCGGTCTTAAAGCTGGTGAACACCAACCAAAAAATCGGAAAGAAAAAGATCAATGCAATGATCCAAGCCAAAGTCGGCCAAAGGAGTCTGCTTAAGGGAGTGGTTTGTGCAACTGCAGCCATTGTCTGTGTCCTAATCCATCAAGCTTTTGCCAACCATGCGCAACAAGAATATTGCGATGATATTGGCGAGAATTACGGCGAATATGCCCGTGGCACTTGCAGCACCAATATTGTTGGACGTGAATTCACCAATCAAGTACGGCAAGTTTTTGTTGCCATTGCCGCGGCTGACAATCTCAATCTCGGCATAAAGAGACAGGTGAAAAATCGATTGGATCATCACCACAATGGCAATGGGGCGGGCCAAATGCGGCACGGTTAGATTGATGAACTGCGACCAGGGGCTGGCACCATCAAGCATGGCCGCCTCTTTTTGCGATTCATCTTCAGACTGCAAAGAGGTCATGAAAATGAGAACCGCAAAGGGCGTCCACTGCCATGTGACCATCATGATCACAGCATAGGCAGACGTCTGGCTGGAACGGAATGATATGGGTTCAAGCTCTGGCCACATAGAGAAAAATGGCCCAATGAGCGGAAACTCTCGCAGACCCACGACCAGGTCATTGATCCCCGCGACAACGAGACCATTGAGACCCAAGACCGGATCCAAGATCATATTGATCCAGAGCACCGCGTTCACGGCGGGCATCACGAAAAACGGTGAAATCAGCAAAACGCGCACAATGCCCCGTCCGGGGAAGCTGCGGTTCACCAATACGGCGATCAACAAGCCGAAGACAACGGTGAAGACCAAAATGCTGACCACGATGAAAACACTGTTTTGTATTGCGAACCAAAAATCTTTGGCGTCAAGCACATACTTATAATTTCCCAAACCTCGCCAATTCTCAATGGATGGCGTGGTCCATTCTGGCCGGCGCAGGCTATTCAGAACGTAGCGAATAAAGGAAAAAAACAGTGTCATTCCCAGTGGCACCAGCATCCACATCAGCAGCATCAGAACTGCGGGGGCTTGCAACAGTCTTGGAAGCGTGCGGTTAGCCATGGGAAAGTAATCCTTAGATATGGGATTGGTTTTAGAGTTTTAAGAGACTTGAGGTGTCAGGGGAGGCGATATGCTCGGCACACCGCCTCCCCCTCCATCGGAAGGAACCGATTAGTAGCCAGCTTCATCCATGATGGCGACAGCAGCCGCTTGAGCCGCAGCCAAAGCATCTTCTACTGATTTCGCGCCGGACAAAGCAGCAGCCATTTCTTGACCGAATGCAGAACCGATTTCTGGGAACTCAGGGATCGCAACAAACTGAACACCTACATATGGCTTCAGGTCAGTCGCTTCTGGAGCAGCAGAGTCGATCGCGGCCATTTCAGCGGCAGCAAAACCTGCAACAGCTTTGAACTCAGGTATGTCATATGTAGACGCACGCTGACCTGTTGGAACAGAACCCCAACCGAAGTCTGGGTGGTTGCCGACGGCCTGAACATAGTCTTTAGACGTTGCCCACTCGATGAAGTCACGCGCTGCCTCTGCATTTGGGGAACCGGCAGGAATTGCCATTGCCCAAGCCCATAGCCAGTTCGCACCCACTGGGTTACCAGCATTTGGTGACTGCGCATAAGCAACATTTGGATTCTCGAGGAAAGAGGCCGCGATGGTCGCGTCGATCCACAGACCACATTTGTCTTGGTTATACAGCGCCAAGATTTCGTTGAAGGAGTTACCTTCAGAACCTGGAGGGCCGTAGTTCGCCAATAGATCAACGTAGAAGCTTACAGCTTCGTTCCAAGCTGCGGAATCCAGCTGTGGCTTCATGTTTTCATCAAACCAACGCGCGCCGAATGAGTTGGCAACAGTTGTGATGAAGGCCCCATTATCACCCCAGCCTGGCTTGCCACGCAAACAGGCGCCATAAACGCCATTGTCTGGGTCGTGCATCGCCATTGCGGCGCCTTTAACATTGGCCCAGCTGTCATTGTCGCGGATTTTTACACCAGCGGCATCGGCCAAATCTTTGCGGTACATAACCATGGAAGATTCGCCATAGAACGGCGCAGCGTAGAGTGTGCCATTGTGGGACAGACCGGCACGCATGGCGGGCAGGATATCGTCTACATCATAATCGGCGCTGAATTTCAGCGGCTCGATCCAACCCGCAGCACCCCAGATTGGAGCTTCTTGCATGCCGATGTTGATAATGTCGTATTGACCGCCACCTGTGGCTGTATCGGACGTTACTTGCTCGCGCAAAACGCCCTCTTCCAGAGCAACCCAGTTCAGGTTCACGCCGGTTTCAGCCGTATAGGCTTCTGCAACTTTTTGCATATTGATCATGTGACCGTTGTTGACGATCGCAATTGTAAGATCTTGAGCAGAGACCGCAGTGGCCCCTGTGGTCGCAACTGCAACAGCAGCAACTGTGTTAAATAGAGATTTCATGTTTTCCTCCCTGAAATCGCGGTTGGTCGTTCAACCAGTCCGCCATCCTTGAGGTATTAACTATTCTGTCACAAATATTTTTGCCACAAATAGTAATACTTTTTTTACACCTTGAGAAAATTTCAGGAAGATTTTCGGTGATTTTGTACATGAAGGAGGCATTTGGCGCCAGCAACCCCCATTCAGGCGCAGCGCTCAGCGGGTGGTCAGCCCCACAGAGCTACTCCTATAGAAAGACCGCGTAGATACGCGAAAATCGTAAATCTCCATGACCCGTGGCAAAACCAGGCAGCGCTGGCCCCGGGACTGCGTTGACATGGCGGTGTCCAGAGGTTTCACAAAATATCCTATACTTTGGTATCTTTATACTATTCTAATGAATGAGAAATTTCGGTTGCCCCCTACTACAAAAGTCTATCCATTAATGAGATTATTATTACACTATTGATACTTGAAATGGATTCATGACCTAAACAAACCTGAATTGCATTCGCAAAACCTGGTCTCTTGCAGCCTTGAACAAGATGCAAGTCGCTCTGATTTTTTACGCGAATCTGTTTCGAATAGCACCGGAAACGGAGGCATTATTTAAAAATGATCTCACATCGCAGGGCGAAAAATTGATGGACACATTGGCCTTCGTTGTGGACCATCTTGACGAACCAGAAACTCTCCTCCCGGCCGCATGCGATCTGTCCGTGCGCCATGTGGGTTATGGGGTCACAGAAGAACACTATGCGTTTGTGAAACGCGCTTTGTTAACGACTTTTGCAGATTTTTTGGGCCCTGATTTTGGACCGAAGGAACATGCGGCTTGGTCACAAACCTATGATGAATTGGCAAGCCACATGATTGCGGCGGCCCGGAATGCAGAAATGGAGAAATCTTAATTTATTGAAAAGATTGCTTATATATTCTATAAGACGCCATTGATTCAATAATTTGTAACGGTTGAGTAAGGGGTGAAGACTATTATCGTGGCTATGTCGGCGACCGATTCAGTGCATATTATACGCGAACTGCAAAGGCTCGTGACTAATGACGGCAGGGTGGAGCAACATATCTGCGCGCTCTGGGCAAACGCCATACAGCCATTCGGCGCGCGCGGGTCGGCGGTCTTGGCTGAGCTGCAGGGCAGGTTAACCGTGCTGAGCCACTCACAAAGTCCTTTGGTCGGGCAAACCATCCCAATGCCTCAGTGCCGAATAGGGCATGCGGTGCAGTCGATCGGGCGGAGGTCAGACATGCGAGTCATTTACAATAAATTTCACGATCACAGCTACATCATATTTATGCAGCGCCTTGGCAGAAATCAACAGCAGCGGTAAGATCCTTAGCCTGTCGTGGGGTGGTCTTCGGCAGTCAGTGCTTTTTGCGGCGCGCTGCGTAAGATCACATAGCCAAATAGGCCTGAAACCACAGATCCCAGCAAAACACCTAAGCGCACGGCATTCATCTTGTCATCCGCGCCAAAGGCCAGAGATCCAATGAAGAGGCTCATGGTAAAACCCACCCCCGTCAGCGCAGCAATGCCGTAGATATGCCTCCAGCTGACACCCTGCGGCAGCCGCGCAAACCCGGTTTTAACCGCAAGAACTGTGGCGCCCATGACCCCAATCTGTTTTCCAATAAACAGCCCAGCGGCAATACCCAGGGTCAAAGGCTGTGCAAAATCGGCCCAGGTCAAACCCGTGAGTGTGACACCCGCATTGGCAAATGCAAAAATCGGCAAAATCATATAAGCAACCCAAGGATGCAGCGCATGCTCAAGATGGTGGAGCAAAGAGTGGTCGCCATCCTCGCGCTTCATCGGAACGGTTAAGGCGATCATCACTCCGGCCAGGGTCGCATGCACACCAGATTTCAAAACAAAAACCCACATCAAGACGCCAATCAAAACATAAGGCGCCGCGCGTTTCACCCCAGCGCGGTTCAATCCGACAGCTACGGCAAACCCAAGCAGAGCAAGGGTCAGCGCATTGGTGGACAGGTCTGAGGTATAAAATACCGCAATGATCACAATTGCGCCGAGATCGTCAATAATGGCCACGGCCAGGAGGAAGACTTTCAACGCCAAAGGCGCGCGGCTGCCGACCAAAGCCAAAATTCCGAGCGCAAACGCAATATCTGTTGCCGTTGGGATAGCCCATCCCACAAGGGTTTCTGGGGATCCCGAGTTGATGAAATAATAGACCAAACCCGGCACAGCCATTCCGCCCAGCGCCGCTATAATGGGCAGGGCAGCCTTATCAAAGCTCGACAGCTCACCGGCAAGAACTTCACGCTTGATCTCCAGCCCGACCAGGAAGAAGAAAATCGCCATGAGCCCGTCATTGATCCACAAAAGTGCCGGTTTTGAAATCTCAAAACTGGCAATCCCAATACGAACATTTGTGTCCAATATTCCAGAATAGATCGGAGCAAGGGTTGTATTGGCAAAGAGCATGGCCAAGAGCGCCATGGCCATCAGCACCAACCCGGCGCTGGCCTCCAGCTTGAGGAACTCCTGAATACGGGTTAGGGCTTTTGTCATCTGCGGCGCTCCTCATAGCTTGTCATTTGCATATGAGGTATGGACCCCAAAGATCAAGGGCTATGCTGGCAAAATTTGCACCGCTTTCGCCCCGCCAAGCTTGAGATTAAAACGCCATTAATACCGCGCCCATGAGGGTGCATCCGATCACCGCATAGCCGCCGTCAATCACAGTCAATTGAAACGGCTTGCCGGCAAATTCATTGTTCATCATCATCCAGGGCACAATCAAAAACGCGCCAATACCAAACCCAGCAATCGCACCACCAGAGATGGAGGTCACCCCACTGGCCGCGAGCACATGGCGCATCATCCCGGCGACCAGAACTGCCGAGACCGCACTCAGAATATAGGGCCGTGGGTTTGAAGCATTCAACGGCTTGCCATCTGCCCCTTGCGCCACGCCAGACGCGGCCATCCAAGGTCCAGATAAAACCATGTACCAAAGGGCACCGAAGAAAAATGATGCGGCCGCCGCCGCCAATACATTGAAAATTTCCATAATATGCCTCCGAATAAGAATAGGCCTATGTTAAAAAGGTAAAAATTCTATGTAAAGCACCGCGACAAGCGCGCGGTTCACCGCGCCGACAGCTCAAGAATAATGTCCCATTCTTCATCGCGAACCGGTTGCACCGAAAGCCGTGTATATTTGACCAAAGCCATATCCGCCAGTCGCGGGTCTTCTTTACACATGTGCAGGGTGACAGGTTTGGCCAATGACCTGACGGCACGGATATCAACACACTCCCACCGAGGATCTTCGGTTTGACTGTCTGGATGCGACAGGGCGCAGACCTCCACGATGCCGACAATCGCCTTCTCACTCTGCGAATGATAGAAAAACGCCTGATCGCCCAGCTGCATCGCGCGCATATTATTGCGTGCCTGATAATTGCGCACGCCGTCCCATTCTTCTCCGGCCTCGCCTTTTGCCTGTTGATCTGCCCAGGACCAGGTGGCTGGCTCCGATTTGAACAACCAATAGGCCATCAGCCGATGACTTTCTTCCACTGGCTCAGCGTCACGCTTTCGAACAATCCAGCCTTGTTATAGGGATCATTTTCGGCCCAAGCCTGCGCTGCAGCCATATTTTCAACCTCCAGAACAATCAGCGACCCGCACATTTGCTCGGCGTCGTCCAAAAACGGTCCTGCCATTTCAACAATGCCAGTCTCCTTAATATAGGCCAAATGCGCGTCACGCGTCTCCACGCGCAGGTGCAGATGTCCAGGTTTATCGCGGGTGATAACAGCAATACGCATTATAATTCCTTTCTGAGGGGCCGCGCCATGAGGGCTGCCAAAGCTTGCGACACAGTTATCGCGCCAGAACACAGGCCCGCAACCGCTTTTGTAATCGGCATATCGATATCAAGCCGCTCCATGATCGGCAAAAGCGCCAAAGCTGTGGCCCTGCCTTCTACGGTGACCGCCTTATCAAAGGCCTGGCCCCTCCCAAGTGCGAGACCGAATTGGTAGTTTCGTGATTTTTGGGATGTGCATGTGAGACAAAGATCACCAAAGCCTGACAGACCCGCCAAAGTTTCTGGTTGCGCGCCAAGTTTCACCGCATAGCGCATGATTTCGGCCTGTCCGCGCGTGATGAGCGCCGCCCGCGCACTTTGCCCAAGCCCCGCGCCAATAGTGGCGCCACAGGCGATAGCAATGACATTTTTCAACGCCCCACCAAGCTCAGCCCCGATGGGATCACTCGAGGTATAAAGCCGCAATGTTTCTGTGGACAAAGCCGCCTGCCAGGCGCCGGCATCCTCTTGCGCCGCGGCAGCAAGGGTCAAGGCTGTTGGCAAGCCGCCCGCGATATCCGCGGCAAAGCTTGGACCCGTCAGCAAGCCTGAAGGGCCTGCCACATAAACGGATCGCAACACCGAATAACCACCCAGACCAGTCGTCAGATCCACCCCCTTGCTGCACCCAATCAACGGCTGACCGGCAAACAAAGGCACCAATTCGCTCAAGGCCGCATGGGTGGCTTGCAATGGAATGGCACTCAATATGAAGTCCGCGCCCTGTAGGGCCATTTTGGCATCACAGGTCACCGTGATATTTTCAACCAAGGTAACATCTGGCAACCGCGGTGATTTGCGGCTCTGCGCCATCTCACGGAGCGCTGCCCCGTCGCGTCCCCATAGGCGGACGTCATGGCGATCCGACAGGGCAACCGCCAGAGCCGTACCGAAGGCGCCGGCGCCCAGAATGCACACAGTCATGACACGTCCTTTGATTTGCTCATTGCTCGGCCCCTGTTGCGCAAATTTGTCCTAAGGCCTAACATCGTTGCAGTTCCTGCTCAATCCTACGGTGGACGATTGCCCAATATATTGCTCACGCGCCCTCATACCCAAGCACGTCACTTTGCGGATGCGCTCATCGCGCAGGGTGTGCAGCCAGATCAAATCACAATTGACCCAATCATGAAGATTGCCCCGGTCGAGACAGCCTGTGACATCTCAGCCTGCACAGGGTTGATCATCACCTCGGCCAACGCGCTGTCATATTTGCCAGTGGCACTCAGAGGGTCGCGGTTGCCGTGCTATTGCGTTGGAGACTCCACCAGCCAAGCCGCGCGCGCCTTGGGGCTGAACGCATATCATTTGGCCGATACGGCCAGAGACCTCTGCGAAGCCCTACCAACAGTCTGCCAAGAGGGACCGCTGCTGCATCTACGGGGCAGCCATACAACCCTCAACATGGCGGAGCATTTTCGCAGCACCCCCTTGCCGGTTGAAAACGTGGTTGTCTATGAGCAAATCGCGCTTCCTCTACAGGCAGAAACTCATGAGGCTTTGCGTCGATCCTCACCCGTCATTTTGCCGATTTTTTCTGCCCGCAGCGCCAAACTTCTCGGGAAACTTGCGTTGGATTGGCGGCCGCATTGGGCCGTGGCTTTGAGCCCCACCATAGCCGCGCTGTGCCAAGAGGCTGGCTTTGGTCAGATCACCACAGCCGCCCAACCCAACAGACAAGCCATGGTGGCAGTCATAATACCGCTCATGGATATGAAGAGTGGTTGAGAGATTTTGCCCAGGCGGATAGGTTTGAAACAGGGCGAAATACAAAAGGTAAAAATCGTGTCCAATAAAGATCCTAAAGACGCAACCGAGCGGCCCATTGAGGATGCTGAACTGGTGGAGCAATCGGACCCTGGCACGGCTCCGCCAGAGGACCCCGCGGCGCGCGACACCCCCAATAGTTCGAAATTTCAGGTCATATTGCCGTTTTTAGCTGGTGGGGTTTTGGCCGGTGGGCTCGGCTTTGGCGCCGCAGTCCTGCCTGCTTATCTCAACCCCTCAGATCCTCTGGCGCCCATCGTTTCTGCGCAAGACACTCTGGCGAAGCAGCTGGCGGAGCAAGAGACGCAGATTAAACAAATCCAAGCCAAGCCCGCACCGAAAGATCACAGCGCCACACTCATTGCCATGACCGAAGCGATTGACGCGCTGCGCCGTGACATCGACCAGCGCCAGACAAAGATTGAAACACAGCTGCAAGCGCTTACCCTTCGACTTGAGGAGGCGGAAAAGCAGCCATTGGCGCAAAGCGTCTCTCCCCAAGCGATCAAAGCCTACGAAAGCGAGCTGGCCAAATTGCGCAGCGATCTGGCGGAGGTCGTGCAATCGGCAAGCGCACAGATAGAGCAAACAAAAGCCAAAGCAGAAGAGCTGCAAATGACCACTGACGCCCGCACACGGACCGGCACCATCACTGCGGCGCTCAATGCCATCAGAGCCGCTGCCGAAAATGGCGCAGGCTATGAAGCGGCCCTCTCTGATTTGATCTCCGCGACAGAGGTTGACCTGCCCGAAGCCTTACAGGCCCATGCCAAGGATGGCGTGGCTCAACTGGGAGGCTTGCAAGATCGGTTTTCGCCCGCCGCGCGGGCCGCTTTGAAGGCGATACGTCTGGCCGAGGGGCCTCAGACGGGGGAGAACCGCCTGCTCGCCTTTTTGAAAGCCCAGTTTGGCGTCCGGTCTTTAGAGCCGCAGCCGGGCAATTCAGCAGAGGCTGTGCTGTCGCGCGCGCAAGCGGCCGTGACCAAGGGCGATCTGACTGCGGCTCTTTCAGAACTCTCTGCCCTGCCGCAACTGGGCCAAAATCACCTGCAAGATTGGATCGCCGCTGCACAAAGCCGCGTGGCTGTGCAAGCCGCACTTTCAGAATTGTCCAGCGCCCTAAGCGGCAATTGAGGAAAATAGAATGCTTTGGTCCCTCATTAAAATCCTAAGTTTCGTGGCCATGGTGATGCTCATCAGCTTTGGCGCCGGCCGCCTGATGGAGGCGCAAGGCGGCGTCATGATTCAATATGCCGGATTGGAGTTGTCCTTCGGCGCGCTGCAAGCTGCCCTATTGGTTCTGGGTTTGCTGGTAAGCTTTTGGCTTGTGCTCAAACTCTTGGGTTTGGTGGTTGCGCTTCTACGGTTTATCAATGGCGATGAAACCGCCCTGTCGCGCTATTTCGATCGCAACCGTGAGCGCCGCGGGTTTGAAGCTCTTTCCGATGGGTTGATGGCTCTGGCCAGCGGCGATGGTCGCGATGCAATGGCCAAGGCAAGAAAAGCCGATCGCCTGCTGAACCGCCCAGATTTGACCAATTTGATCATGGCACAGGCCGCTGTGGCCAATGGAGATCGGCAGACCGCCAAGGCGACTTATAAGAAATTGCTAAAAGATCCCAAAACCCGTTTTGTTGGCACCTATGGCCTACTGCAACAACATTTGCAGGATGGCGACACAGAAGTGGCGCTGAAACTGGCTGAACATGCTTTTGCACTTAAGCCGCGGCATGGCGAAACACAGGATGTGTTGCTCAAACTGCAAGCGGGCCAAGAAGATTGGCGCGGGGTACGGACAACCCTGACCGCCAAGCTGAAACATGGGAGTTTACCAAAAGATGTGCACAAGCGCCGCGATGCGGTTTTTGCCCTCTCCCAGTCCCGTGATTTGCGCGCAGAGGGCAAGTTGGAAGAGGCGCAAATCTACGCGGTTGAAGCCAACCGGCTTGCACCCGGTTTGGTGCCCGGCGCCCTACTGTCCGCCGAAGGCCATCGGGAACAAAATAATGTCAAACAGGCAAGCCGCATTCTGCGCGCGGCCTGGCAATTGGCGCCCCATCCAGACCTCGCGGCCGGTTTTGCCGCCCTCGCCCCGGATGAAGCCTCCGTGGCCCGGCTCAAACGGTTTGGACAGTTTACCAAAGGTACAGAATCTCATCCCGAAACCAAAATGCTGATGGCGGAACTTTACGTCGCAATGGCCGATTTTGATGCGGCCCGGCAGGCGCTTGGGGACCTTGCAAAGACCGATCCCACAATGCGCGCATTGACCATTCTCGCGGCCATTGAGCGCGGCGACGGGGCCGATGATCAATCTGTGCGCCGGCTCTTGACCCAAGCCATTTCCGCCCAGCGCGACCCACAGTGGATTTGCGATAACTGCGGGCATGTGCATCACGATTGGGAGCCAGTCTGTCTCAATTGTGAAGCCATAGACAGCATCGCTTGGAAACGCCCACCAATGTCCGAGGCGGTGAGCCCAGATATGCTGCCGTTGATCGTAGGTCACATGGCGCGGTCAGATGAGGATTTCCCGCCTCTTTTAGAGCCAGAGGACTTGAGCCAAGCAGACGCAAGCGCTGTGAAAATAGCTGCCGATGATGCGCCGCTTAAAGAATAAGCTCGCTGCAGTATAAGCCGTGCAAGACTTCCAACACGGCCGCCACATGCTCGCCTTTCAGGGAATAATATATGGTTTGCTTGTCGCGCCGGGTGTTCACCAACTCGGAGTCGCGCAGCTTGCGCAAATGATGCGACATGGCCGGCTGTGACAGGCTCGCATTGATCGCCAACTCCTGTACACTTTTTTCGCCGCCCAGCATGGTGCAAAGAATCCGCAGCCGCGCAGGATGCGACAACATCTCCATCAACCGCGCAGCTTCGGAGATCTGAGGCTCCAACCTCTCAAAATTTAAATTCGACACATCAATCTTTCCCATAGGTGGAAGTGCTACGCAAAAAACGGCTTTTATACAAGATATTTTAAGGTTTGGATGATAGGTGCAACTTCGGGTTGATGACGGTGGCCGGGTGAGGGTTGCCCGTCGCGGCCGACCTTATGTTCCAGAGGCGCAGCCCAAATCCAACATTGGCGCAATGCAAGCGGCGATGGTGGCGGCGTCCTCTTCATGCGCCAGATGCCCAAGATTGGGCAGGGCTTGGTAATCTGCATTCGGCAACAAAGCGGCCGCCCGTTGGGAGGTTGCGCAGGGCACCGCGAGATCATTGGAAGACGCAATCAGATGGGTCTCAGTTTGTAATCTCGGCAACCGCGCCAATAGCGGTTCAAGATCCCACTGCGCCATCATCTGCAAGGTGGCCCCAATATGAGAGCGGCTGCGCATCAACTCTTTGTAAAATTCTACATCCGCCGCCGTCAGAGTTGAACCGGTGCCTTTGAGAATGCGATCGACTGTTTGATCATGACCGGCAATTTTACTCAGGAGACTGCTTGAGAACGGCATGTTGGCGATGGCCTTTGCCAAAAGCGGAAATAAAACCCCCGCGACACCGCGAAAGTGATCAAGCGCAGCGTTGATCCCGATAACTTTACAGTCAAACTTCGCAAGCTCCGCAAGGCGAAGCGCAATTGCAACGCCCGCGGAATGGCCAATAATGACCTTGGGCGCGAGATCAAGCGCCGTCAAACAGCTGGTTAGGTCTTCAGCCATGTGATCCAACCCGCAACGTTGCTGCGCACCCAGGCGGGTAAAGCCTTGACCCGGCAGATCCACCATAATCACGCGGTATCTATCCGTTAGGAAAGGCACGAGGTGTTGCCAGCTGTGGGTTGTACTGCCAGCACCATGAATCAGCAAAATCACCGGCCCAGTTCCGATATCCTGAATATGCCATAAATGCGGTTTTTGCAGCGTAAACTGCGAATACTGCGCAAAGGGCCAATATGGCTTTGCGTGCTGCCAGTTCATCACGAATGCGCCAAAGCTGAAGAGACGGCACCGGACACTGATTTTGCATCCGAGCGGGGCAAAGCAATGTAGTGTGCCCGCATTTTCCCAGCCAGGGTTTGTAGCGTTTTCTCTGGCCGGATGGTTGTATCGATAACCAAAGCCGGGATCTGCGCCTCAGCAATCTTTTGTGCCAACATCAATGCGTCCGCCGCCGCTTGCGCGCGATCATTCGATCCATCAAGCGCCACATTGGCACGCCCATCAGTTAGCAAAATCAACGTCGGCGTCAGACCATTGCGCCGTTCTTGCAATGCAAGTTGAAACGCGGCCGCAAGCCCGGCAGCTAAGGGCGTGGCTCCGCCACCAGGCAGCGCGGCCAGCCGCTTTTTGGTTTGCACAAGTGATCTTGTTGGAGGCAGTAACGCCTCGGACCCCGTTCCACGGAACGCATAAAGCGCCACATGATCCCGTCGAGCATAGGCCTCGCCAAGCAGCAGTTCGACCGCGCCCTTGGCCTCAGCCAAGCGAGCAACGGCAGCGGAACCTGACGCATCCACCGTGAAAATAAGCAGGCGATCTGACCCAATTTCATAGCGTTTATGACGCAAATCAGAGGCTTTGAAAATCGGTCCCACGGCCTCAGGGTTTGCGGTCTTGCGCAGAGTTTGCCAAGGAATTGCGGCCCGCAAGCTGGCCACGAGATCAACCCGGGCCCCACTGTTCTTGGGGCCCAATCTGGCCGGCAAGGGACGCCCGCGGTGATTTCCTTTGCGGCGCGCGCCAGATCCCGAGCCAGACGCAGGCTGTTTTACCACAGTTTGCAACTGGGCCAAAACACCCGGCGGCAGGACGGCCTTGACGGCTTCGATCATTAAGTCCTTCGGCGGTATGGCTTGATTTGGGTCTTGCGGCGCCTCCGCTGGGTTTGTCTGTTCAGATGGCGCCTCCGGCTCTGGATCCTGAGGCAAGCGCGTGGCCCTATGTGGGTAAACCAGCATCACGGCCAGTTTTAAATCTTCTTCCGTCACCTCATATCGGGCGTGAAGGGCGGCATGAGCTTGCGCCGCATAGCCCAGCAAGAGCGGAGCACGCAGGCTGGAAATGCCGAGCGACGCGGCCAGGATAACAGCCTCCTCCATCACATCAGCCGGCAGAGTTACACCACGGACCGCAGCGCGGATGTCTTCCAATGATCTGGGCAATGTCATGGGTGATAAATCTTGCAGGGCCAAATCTTCGAGGGTGACATGAAACGCCAGGCGATCTGTCAGCGCATCCGGCAGGCCATCCCCGACCTCCACGCCTTCATCCAAGGCGAGAAGAGCATGACCACGGCCCTCCTCCAAGGCTTGGCATATTCGCGCAGAAAACTGTGGTGCGCTGCGCTCCGCCATAGGAAGTATGAACAATGACGGAGCGCAGTCAAAAATACTTTTGCGCGTCACCAATTGGCGCCCCGCCAAAGAGGCCGTTAAATCAATATCGCCGTTGAGAACCTCAACCGTCATGTGATGCTGCAACTTGACCTTGGCCAGATCGAGCGATTGAACGGCGGCAAGCATTGCGGCCTGAGCGGGGCCGGCGCGGGCACGAATAACCAAGCCCCCAAGCCTGTGGGGATCTATCGCAAGGAGCGTAATCGCCAGCTGCGCCCTCTCCCAAAGGGTCATATCAATCGCCTAAAATTTCTGAGACGGTCCGCGCCACCCGACTGCTTGAGCCAGACTCGTCCAAAGGATCGCGGCGCAATCTATGGCGCAGGGCCAGCACGGCGGTCTTGCGGATATGCTCATCTGTGACGGCCTCATCACCTGCAAATGCAGCAAAGGCCCGCGCCGCTTTCAAAAGCGTCAATTCCCCGCGCAACCCATCCGAACCCAAGGCGATGCAAAGCTCCGCGACGCGGCGCAGGGCGCTATCGGCAGTTTGCAAATCTGCCAAAGCGGCGCGCGCAGCAACAATGCGCGCCCGCAGAGTGGCGTCTTCCGACTGCCAATGCGCAATAAAGGCCTCATGGTCATTCTCATAAGCGTCGCGGCGCTTTATGACCTCAATTCTTTCATCAATATTTGTAGGGGACAGCACATCGACAGACAGTCCGAAGCGATCCATCAATTGCGGCCGCAATTCGCCCTCTTCGGGATTGCCAGAGCCAACCAATACGAAACGCGCGGCATGGCGAATGGACAGACCCTCGCGTTCCACGACATTTTCACCCGATTGCGCCACATCCAGCAAAAGATCCACAATGTGATCTTCAAGTAGATTCACCTCATCTATATAAAGATACCCGCGGTTCGCCTGGGCAAATAGGCCGGGTTGAAAGGCTTTCTCACCCTTGGTTAATGCTTTTTCGATATCGAGCGCCCCGGTGACACGATCCTCCGACGCGCCCAAAGGCAGATCCACAACGGGCGTGGCAATGCTTTGCACACGCGCGTCCGATATTTCGCACCACGCGGGGCAATCTTTGATGTCCGCGCTATTCACCGGGCAGGCCTTTACAGCGAGGATTGGCGGCAACAGTCCCGCCAAAGCCCGCACCGCCGTAGATTTGCCGGTGCCACGCTCTCCAAAGACAAGAACCCCTGCGATCGATGGATCAATAGCGGTTAACACCATGGCCAGTTTCATATCATCCTGTCCAACAATGGCTGAGAAAGGAAAAGGCTGCTTCATGAGATATCCAGTTTTTTTAGAGGGGAGTCGCCCTCCCAAGTGCCTGTGTCTGCGATGAGGGTAAACCGGGCGTAGAGTTCTTCTTTGAACCATCCCTCCATCCGCACGGCCTGAATGGCCCGCGCATGATGCCCTTTGCGTGCAAAATTGTTCATATGCTCCAAGCTGGGCCATATGGAGAAGGTCACCTGTTGGAACCAGGGCACTTCACCAATTCCGATCTTGAAAACAACATTGGGATCTTGGCCAATCACCTGTGAAATATTAGGGACACGGCGCCAAAATCGGGCCAGGTTTCGCGGCCGCAGCGTGGCGCGGGTGATCACCGCAAGCGGGCCATTCTGATTTTGAGTCGTTGCGGAAAATGGAGTTTGGCCCGACCACTGGCCCCGCGCTGTCTCCGCTTTCATAAAAACGGTCCAGTTTTCGATCGCCTGCTGACGGTAGCGTGCGAAGATAGCGCTCTGTTGCAAGCTGCGCTCCGCGGTTTGCCGATCCGGCCAAGTCGCCAGCACCGCGTAGACAGACACATTGGGTTTGGGCGTAAAGCCTTCATTGGAGCCAGATCCAAATAATTTCCAAAATCCAATACCCGGTACGCGCGACATCTGCCCTCTGGCCAGACCCATCATAGCGAAGGCCCAAAGTCGCGAGCGAACGGACCCAAAACGAAAGAAACTAATTGTGACGATCTGCGTCATGCCCTGTGCACCTGGTAAATGTGTCAGAATATGTTGACACATTATCCTTGCATTGGGAAGCTCATAAGACCTATGGTTGTAAATAATTCTAGACAGATGGCGGGCGAGAAATTTATGACCAACCCTGATCAAAGCACCCAAGACAACCGCGCGGTTGTGATTGGCGCCGGCCTGGGCGGGCTGGCGGCAGCGATGCGGTTGGGCGCAAAGGGCTATGCGGTCACTGTGTTGGACAAGCTTGATCGTGTTGGCGGCCGTGGCTCCTCAGTCACACAAGATGGTCACCGATTTGATTTGGGGCCGACGATTGTCACTATGCCGAAAGTGTTTGAATCCCTCTGGGCCGCCTGTGGTCGAGATTTTCACGCAGATGTAGATCTGCGACCGCTCGAGCCCTTCTATGAGATTCGTTGGCCGGATGGGTCATATTTTCGGGCCAGCGGCGATGATGAGAAAATGCAATCCGAGGTCCAGAGGCTGAACCCTGCGGATTTGCCGGGCTACAAACGCTTTTTGAAAGACTCGCAGAAACGCTATATCATCGGCTATGAGGGCATGGTGGCCGAGCCCATGCACCGGCTTTGGGAAACCCTAAAAGTCCTGCCGACATTTGCCATGCTGCGCGCGGATCGTTCAATTTATGGTCTGGCCGCGCGGCGCGTCAAGGATGAGCGGCTCAGAATGGCCCTCTCCTTTCACCCCTTGTTCATCGGTGGCGACCCGATGCATGTCACCTCAATCTATGCTTTGGTGGCGCATTTGGAAAAAACTTATGGTGTGCATTACGCGATGGGCGGGGTGCAACAGATTGCGGATGCCATGGCCGCAGTGGTGCGCGCCCAAGGCGGGCAAATTCACCAAAACGCGGTCGCGGATGAAATTCTTATCAAGAACGGGGCTGCGCAAGCGGTTGTTCTCACCGACGGCCAAAGGTTCGATGCGCCATTGATTGTAAGCAATGCCGATGCCGGTCATACCTATGATCACCTCCTGCGCAAACACAGCCGTCGACGCTGGACGACCGGAAAACTTGCGCGCAAGCGCTGGTCAATGGGCTTATTCGTTTGGTATTTTGGAACGCGGGGAACCGCGGGCCGATGGGCGGATGTGGGGCATCATACGATCGCCAATGGACCACGCTATAAGGGCCTGTTGCGAGACATCTTTCTCAAAGGCCGTTTGTCGGACGACATGAGCCTCTATATCCACAGGCCATCTGTGACCGACCCAAGTGTCGCGCCCGCGGGGGATGATACATTCTATGTACTATCACCCGTCCCACATTTGGGCTGGAAGAACAAAGTCGATTGGCAAAAGGAGATGCCGATCTACCGCGCCAAGGTGGCCGCCGAAGTGGAGAAATTGATGCCCGGCTTCGAAGCCTGCATTTCAACGGAAACAATTTTCACGCCCGAAACCTTTGAGGATCGCTATCTCAGCCCGCATGGCGCAGGATTTTCCATTGAGCCGCGCATTCTGCAGAGCGCTTGGTTCCGACCCCATAACGTGAGCGAAGAAGCCCGCGGCCTCTATCTTGTTGGCGCAGGAACGCATCCGGGCGCCGGGCTGCCTGGCGTCATCTCCAGCGCAGAGGTCTTGTCAAAACTTGTGCCCGATGCGCCGGTTGCACAGAGCAAAACAAGGATGGCCGCTGAATGATACGCGCTGATGATCTGGAGCATTGCCGCAACGTGATCCGCACCGGGTCATTGTCTTTTCATGCTGCATCAAAATTATTGCCCGCCTCCGTCCGTGATCCGGCCTTGGCGCTTTATGCCTTTTGCCGATTGGCCGATGACGAAGTGGATGAGGGGCAGAACAAGACCCGCGCCGTGATTGAATTGCAAGAACGGTTGGCACTTGTCTATGCGGGACGACCGCGCAATGCCCCCGAGGATCGGGCCTTTGCTTCAGTGGTGGAGGATTTCGAAATGCCAGCCGCCCTGCCCGAAGCTCTGCTTGAAGGTTTGGCATGGGACGCAATGGAGCACCGCTATTCCAGCCTCTCGGACCTGCGCGGCTATTGCGCCCGCGTGGCCTCGGCCGTGGGTGCAATGATGTGTGTCTTGATGCGCGTGCGCGATGCAGACGCATTGGCGCGGGCTTGCGATCTAGGTGTGGCGATGCAGCTGACAAATATTGCGCGGGATGTGGGCGAGGATGCACGGGCAGGACGAATTTACCTGCCACTTGAGTGGATCGATGCTGAAGGGCTTGATCCGCAGCAAGTTTTGAGCGTGACCGAGGCGACGCCAGAACTGCGCCGTATGGTTAAAAAACTATTATCCGAGGCCCATGCGCTCTATGTGAGATCCGAGGCCGGCGTTGCCGCATTACCGCTGAATGCCCGTACGGGAATCTATGCGGCCCGTTATATTTATGACGCAATCGGTCAAGCCGTGGCCCGCAATCACTATGATTCCATCACCCACCGGGGCCGAACAACTAAAGCACAGAAAATGGCGCTTCTTGCGAAATCGTCGCTCCGAACAGCCGCAGGTTTGGTCATGCCAAGGTCCCCAGTGCTCTACGCGCGACCGCTGCCGGAGGTTCAGTTTTTAGTTGATGCCGTGGCCATCAACGAACGCCACGCCATGTCATGGGGCCAAGGGCATACCGGCGCTTTTATTGCCGCCATGGCCGAGCTGAAACGCAAAGAACGTGCCCAATCCAGCGGCGCTATGCTCGCAGAATAGTTAGAATTTCCACTTTGCCCGGCGCGGCACACGGCAAGCCAGCATGGATTTGATGATCGGTGAATCAAAGCGGTTGAGATCGAGCGCTTCATGCACCCCTTGCACCCGCTCACCATTCAGCACGGTTTCGACAACGGATCGGGAGTAAAATGGTGCGTCGAGCATGGATTTGATCTGCTTTGGTCGATGCCCTGGATCAGCACGGGTGGCGCGGGGAAGAGCCCAGAGCGTTCGGTTGAAGCGCGCAGATCCCGGCGCCGAAACATGCGCGGCCTGGCCGTCCGGGGTAAATCCAATAGCCGCCTCCAAGCGCGTACCATCGCGGCGCTCAGCATCATAAAAACAAGTGGCCCCGGATTGAGTCGGATACCGCGCCCAGGTCCAAGAGCTGAAATCCTCCTCTAGGGCGCGTGTGCCAAAGTTGCTGTCAAAATAGCCATGCCCATCAAACTGCCAGCCCTCCGCCTCTAGATCGACAGAAATACGCGCAATTGGAGCAAACGGACGCCAGACATGGGCCCCATCAGCTGTGAGTGGCAATTCAATTTGTGTGAGGGCCGGCGGGGTCAAAGTGATCTGTCCCCGCATTCTAGAAATGATGGGCAATGAAGATATTTCATCCACATCAATCACCAATTGCTTTCCGGTCCAATGCAGAGACGATGGGCCAATGGTGAGCATGTCCGAAGTTTGCCGCAACGCTGTCTGGCCACGGTCTGTCATGGAAAAGCGGCCACCTCGACCATAGGTTGCAACATTGATGCAGCAATGATTGCCAGGATTCCCACGGCCCGACCAAGCATACCATGGCGAGAAGACCGAACCGATAAAGCCGATGACAGAAACGGCACGCTTGCCATCATCGCTGACGCCATCAATATACCACCAGGCATAGCCACCTGGCGGCACCTCTATGTCAAAGTGAGGTCGCTCAAGATCGCCGCGGCCGCATGCTTGGCGGAGAGTGTCGCCATCGGCACCCCGGCCCCCGGATGCGCTCCCCCGCCCACCAAATATAGTCCCTTGGTTTTCGTTCTGGCGGTTGGACGCGCGAAGGCCGCCATCATTCCATGCGGAGATCGCCCGTAGAGGGATCCGTCCGAGCCCGGAAACATCTGCGCGAAATCCTCGGTCATCGTCAGTGTGCTCGGCGGTGGGCGCGGTGTGAAGCTCAGCCCGTGACGCGTGAGGTGATCTAGAAGTATTGTCTGACATTGTTCGCGAACCTTCTGTGAGGGGACTGCCGTTGCTGCGCTGGGCGGATGGTTTAGGATTATTTCAAATCGCTCTTGCCCACCGGGCGTTGTGGATCCAAACCGATCTTGAGCACAAATATAGAGCGTTGGATCATGTTGCGGTGCACCCTGCGCCAATGGCCTATACTCCTGATCTGGATCCGCCGCGAAAAGCACATTATGCGCCGCGAGCGGCAGGCCTTGGACTTGCGCAGCGAAGCTCATGACATGGGCCGAAAGGCTGCGCGGCATCGTCGCTTGAGGGGCGGTGGCGGCGCTGGCCTCGGGCCCCAAGAGCCCGCGGGCCAGGGCATTTGGATCCCCATTGAACAAGACCGCATCGCAGGACAGGAAACGGCCATCGCATTCAAGGTGATATTGGCCCGAGCCGCCATGCTCAAACTTTGTGACACAGCTATCATAATGAAATTCAGCACCCAGAGTCTTGGCACAGGCCTCCATGCCATAGGCCAATTGTTTCATGCCACCTTTGACATGCCAAACACCCAGGCTTTCCACATGCCAGATCAAGGCAAGCAGCGCTGGCGAGGCCTGCGGCAGGCCACCGATATAGGTGGCATAGCGGGCGAAAAGCTGTGCCAGCCGCGGCTCGGAAAACCTGCGCGCGAGCGATTGGGCCAAAGACCGCAGCGGATCCATCCGCATAACTGTGGCGGGAGATCTCAGCATCACCGGAATCATCTTACGCAACGCCGGCGCTGCCGATTGCATCATCGGATCATTGAGCTGCTCAAACAGATACTGCGCATCACGCGAAAAGCGGTGAAACTCAGCCGCCGCCGCCGCGCCAAAACTGTGACGCACATTTTCCAAACTGGCCTGGCGATCGCGCATGAGGTCCAAGCGCGTGCCGTCGCGCCAAAAATGACGGGCCAAGATGTCTTCTTGTATCAGCGTAGCGTAATCAGCCAATTGGCAGCCAACCTCGCGAAAAAGCGCCTCAAACACAGGTTTCATGGTTAAAACTGTTGGGCCCGCATCGATCATACCGGCGGCAGAGGGCAAGCTGCGCATTTTGCCTCCGGGGGTGGCTTGACGCTCGAGAACTGTCACCTTCACGCCGCCATGGGCCAGCCGCATTGCGGCCGCGAGACCTCCTATGCCGGCTCCGATAATGGCGACGTGCTGCATCTCACATGCCTCCTTCACAGCTTTCGATTGACAGATCCGCTTGATGTGTCCATTCTAGTTTACATTACATATGTCATCAAGAGATTACATTTTTGAATGGCTTTTGAATGTGAGGACGAGATCATGGGGTTTAGTACCCGAATTGAAGCGGCGATATCAGATGCCGTAAACTTGGGGCAAACCGCCCCGTCCCCTGCCAAACTTGCCTCTGCATTGCGCTATGCGGTCAGCCCCGGTGGCGCGCGTATTCGCCCAACCATCTTAATGAGTGTCGCCGCGGCCTGCGGTGATGATCGCCCAGAATTGACCAATGCGGCCGCGGCCGCTTTAGAATGTATTCACTGCGCCTCTTTGGTGCATGATGATCTGCCGTGCTTTGACGATGCTGAAACGCGGCGGGGCAAACCCTCCCTTCACCGTGCTTATAGTGAGCCGCTTGCGGTTTTGGCTGGCGACAGTCTCATCGTGATGGCTTTTCAAATTCTCACGCGCCATGCCTCCATTGATCCACAGCGCGCAATTGGGTTGATGAACATCCTGGCCGAGCAGACCGGAATGCCCAATGGCATATGCGCCGGACAGGGCTGGGAAAGTGAGCAAAAAATAGATTTGCGTGCCTATCACAGAGCAAAAACTGGTGCCCTTTTCGTCGCCGCAACGCAAATGGGCGCGATTGCTGCTGGCCAAGATGGTGCACAATGGGATGAGCTGGGATCTCGTATTGGCGAAGCCTTTCAAGTGGCCGATGACCTACGCGATGCGCTTTACAATGAAGCCGAGTTGGGCAAGCCCGCCGGGCAAGACGACCTGCATGGGCGGCCAAACGCGGTTGCGGAATACGGCATCGAGGGCGCGATTTCCCATATGAAAAATATCTTAGGCGGCGCCATCTCTTCTATTCCGCGCTGCCCCGGCGAAGCCATGTTGGCCAAAATGGTCAATGCCCAAGCAGAAATGTTAACTCCCGTGAAATGGCGCAGCAAACACTCAAATCTTCACCCTGGTGAGTAATGCCGGGTGAACGTGAGGCCGGCGGGTGGTATGGGATTTCCGGATGGTCAAACCGTCTGATTGCCTCGCGCAAATTCCAAAAATGGGCGGCAAAAAGTTTCTTAACTCGGCGGATGGTTCGACGTGAAGGCGCCGCATTATTTGGTCTTTTGGCCGGGTTTTGCCACTCACAAGTTCTTATGGCGCTGGTACAATTCGATATCTTCAACCTTTTGTTAAACGGTCCAAAAACACTTGAGGAGCTTGCCGAGACTTGCAAAGTGCCACAGGACCGGATGACAATTTTGTTGCGGGCAGCTGTGGCCTTAAAACTATTGCGCTCCAAGGGCGGCGGACGCTTTGCATTGAGCAAAACCAGCGCAGCTTTGCTCGGAGTGCCGGGTCTAAGTGATATGATCCGGCACCACGATGTCCTCTATCGCGATCTGTCTGATCCAGCTGCTTTTTTCCGAGGCGAGACCCAAACAGAGCTGGCCGATTTTTGGCCCTATGTGTTTGGTGGAGAGATGGAGCCGCAAGCGGCCAAAACCTATTCCGATTTGATGGCCCGCAGTCAAGAATTGGTCGCAGAAGATACGCTGCGCAGCCTCGATCTGTCCACCGTGGGCACATTGCTTGACGTTGGCGGTGGCTCTGGCGCTTTTCTCGAGCATGTCGGTCGGGCGCATCCACATGTGAAATTGATGTTGTTCGACCTGGAACAGGTCGCGCCCACCGCCGCTCCGAGATTCGCGGCCGCAGGCATGGATGACCGCGCGCAGATTGCCTGTGGGTCATTTAAAACAGACGCCATTCCCGAAGGCGCCGATTCTATCAGCTTGATCCGGGTGCTATACGACCATACCGATGAGACCGTGGCGATGCTTTTGGCCAAATGCTGGGCGAGCCTGCCCGTGGGGGGGCGGCTGATTATCTCTGAACCTATGTCCGGGGGCGCCTGCCCGGAACCGGCTGGCGATGTCTATTTCGCCCTTTACACATTGGCGATGCGCACGGGAAAAACGCGCTCAATTCAGGAAATTTCGGCGCTTTGTCGCCAAGCCGGCTTTGACATCATCAAGACTCCAAAACCCGCCCGCGCCTTTGTCACACGCTGTCTAGAGGCCCGTAAAGTTGCTTCTGCCTCAGCTGTCAATATTAGTTGACAGTTAAATGTGTCACTTTTAAAGTACAATACATGAGAAATTTCAAACTGGCATATCCCAGTTATGAAATCCAAAGGGAGCTTTGCTGTGCAGACAACTGCTGTCGTCTTAAATGGGCCCAGAGATATCCGTCTCGATACGCTCACTGTGGCTGCGCCACAGGCGAAAGACTTGGTTGTGCAAATTAAGCATTCCGGCATTTCGACGGGAACTGAAAAACTGTTTTGGTCCGGACAAATGCCCCCTTTCCCAGGGATGGGCTACCCGCTTGTGCCGGGATATGAAGCAACCGGTGAAGTGGTTGAAGCGCCGCAGTCCAGCGCCTTTAAACCCGGAGATACGGTCTTTGTACCCGGTGCCAATTGCTATGATGGCGCTTTTGGGCTTTTTGGCGGCGCCGCACGTTATCTGGTCAGCAATGAAGATCGCGTTACAAAATTGGACGGGGCGATGGGCGCGGAAGGGGCTTTGTTGGCCCTGGCGGCCACGGCCCGTCACGCCATGGCTGGGCCCGGAAAATCCGTACCAGATTTGATCGTCGGTCACGGGGTCTTAGGACGCCTGCTGGCCCGCCTCACCGTAGCCGCTGGTGCACCGCCGCCAACAGTTTGGGAAATTGATCCTGCCCGCCGTATGGGCGCTAAGGGCTATCAGGTCGTGGCGCCAGAAGAGGATCAAAGAAAAGATTACAAATCTATCTATGATGCCTCTGGGTCCACGGATGTCCTGGCTCAATTGATTGGCCGCCTGTCCAAAGGTGGCGAGATTGTCCTGGCTGGCTTTTACACCGACCCTATAAGCTTCGCCTTTCCACCAGCCTTTATGAAAGAAGCCAAGTTTCGCGTGGCCGCAGAATGGGACCGCGACGACCTAACCGCAACACGTGCTTTGGTTGAGAGCGGTGCTCTGAGCCTTGGCGGGTTGATCACACATTCATCGTCAGCAGCCGATGCGCCTGAGGCCTATGAAACGGCCTTTCGGGACTCGTCCTGTCTGAAAATGATGCTCAATTGGGAGAAAACGTCGTGAAAGATGAAGTGCCAAATCTGAAGAATTTCGATCAGCGGTTGCGAGATGAAGCCAATGAAGACATCTCCCTTGAGGTGCCACAGGGCGAACCCACCAGCAAAACTCAAATCATTGCTATCTATGGAAAAGGTGGCATCGGTAAGTCTTTCACCCTGGCCAATTTGAGCCATATGATGGCCGAGCAAGGCAAGCGCGTCTTGCTGATCGGATGCGATCCAAAATCAGACACAACCTCCTTGCTCTTCGGAGGCAAGGCCTGCCCCACGATCATCGAAACCTCCGGGCAAAAGAAGATTGCCGGCGAAGAAGTGAAAATTGGCGACGTATGCTTCAAACGGGGTGGCGTTTTTGCCATGGAGCTCGGCGGCCCGGAAGTTGGGCGCGGATGCGGTGGCCGTGGGATTATTCACGGATTCGAATTGCTGGAAAAATTGGGATTCCACGACTGGGACTTCGATTATGTTCTGCTTGATTTCCTAGGGGATGTCGTCTGTGGCGGGTTCGGCCTGCCAATTGCACGCGATATGGCACAAAAAGTCATCCTGGTGGCCTCCAATGACCTTCAGTCTCTCTATGTGGCCAATAATGTGTGCTCGGCGGTCGAATATTTCCGAAAGCTTGGCGGAAACGTGGGTGTTGCTGGACTGGTTATCAACAAAGATGATGGCAGTGGTGAGGCCGCGGCTTTTGCCAAGGCTGTCGATATCCCGATTTTGGCGGCGATTCCACAAGATGATGACCTGCGCAAGAAATCTGCAAACTATCAAATTGTCGGCACCTCCGAATCGCAATGGGGCGCTTTGTTTGGCCAATTGGGAGAAGCTGTCGGCCTCGCGCCGCCCGTGCGCCCGACGCCGCTGGATCAAGATGGCCTCTTGGCCCTGTTTGACGCCAAAGACACGGGCGGCGATTACCAGTTAGTGCCCGCCACAGACATGGACATGCGCGGCAAAAAAGCGGCGCCACGCGCCAGTTTAGAAGTGGTATATGATGATGTCTGAGGCCAATCGCCAAGGTTTTGACGTCAGCTACGATGCCTCCGGCACATTGCAAGTCATTGAGGCCAGCGAAGCCTCCAAGGCTGTCGCGGCCGAGGGTGGTTGCTCCGCCGGGGTAGACACCCTTCAGGCGGCAGCCCGCGCGGCTGGCAAGTCAGAAATCTTGGACCAATACGCCAAAGATTACCCGCAAGGACCGCACGAAAAACCGCAAAGCATGTGCCCTGCCTTTGGCTCGCTGCGGGTCGGCCTGCGGATGAAGCGCACGTCAACAATCTTGAGCGGATCTGCCTGCTGCGTTTACGGATTGACCTTCGTGTCGCATTTCTATGGGGCGCGGCGCTCAGTGGGCTATGTGCCGTTCAATTCGGAAACTCTGGTCACGGGCAAGCTGTTTGAAGACATTCGCGAGGCGGTGCATGACATCGCAGATCCCGAAAAGCTTGATGCGATTATTGTCACAAATCTATGTGTGCCGACGGCCTCCGGTGTGCCTTTGCGGCTCTTGCCCGAACAAATCAATGGTGTGCGCGTTGTTGGTATTGATGTGCCAGGCTTCGGCATTCCAACCCACGCGGAGGCCAAGGATGTGCTGTCCGGTGCAATGCTGAACTATGCCCGCAAAGAAATTGCCGCCGGCCCTGTGCCGATGCCGGCCATGGGCAAATCGGATCGACCCACGGTCAGCCTGCTGGGTGAAATGTTCCCAGCTGATCCTATGGTCATTGGGCAAATGCTGGCGCCGCTTGGCCTGGCGGCCGGCACTGTTGTTCCCTGCCGCGAATGGCGCGAACTCTATTCCGCTTTGGACTGCGGGGCGGTGGCGGCGATTCACCCGTTTTACACCGCAAGCATCCGTGAATTTGAAGCCGCAGGGCGCCCGATTATAGGCTCCGCACCCGTCGGATCCGAAGGCACAGCCGCTTGGCTGGCAGCGATTGGCGAGGCTTTTGCGCTTCCAGCGGATGTCATCGCAGCGGCACAAAACCAATTTGTGCCTCAAATTCGTCAAGCCCTAAAGCAAGCGCCGATCAAAGGCACAATCACCCTATCAGGCTATGAGGGCAGTGAGCTTTTGGTGGCCCGCCTGCTGATCGAAAGCGGTGCAGATGTTCCCTATGTGGGCACGGCTTGTCCGAAAACACCTTGGTCGGCACAGGATGCCGAATGGCTCGAATCCCACGGGGTAAAAGTCAAATTCCGCGCCTCATTGGAAGATGATTGCGCCGCCATGGAAGCCATTCATCCTGATCTGGCCATCGGCACAACACCCGTTGTCCAGAAGGGTAAAGAGCTGGGAATACCCTCGCTTTATTTCACAAATTTGATTTCTGCGCGGCCTTTGATGGGAGCTGCGGGCGCGGGCTCATTGGCACAGGTGATCAATGCGGCCATGGGAAACAAAGCGCGTATGGACCACATGCGTTCCTTCTTTGAGGGTGTCGGCCGGGGCGATACCGGTGGAATTTGGGCAGGTAAACCCAACCTGCAACCTAATTTCCGAGCGGTGAATCTCAAAAAGCTTGAGAAAAAAGCCCGTGCGGCCAAAGCGGCGGAGATGATTTAATGCTGGTGCAAGATCATGACCGTGCAGGAGGCTATTGGGGCGCTGTTTATGCATTCTGCGCCACCAAAGGCTTGCAAGTCATCATCGATGGCCCGGTCGGCTGCGAAAACCTGCCCGTCACCTCAGTTCTGCACTACACCGACGGATTGCCCCCACATGAATTGCCTATCGTCGTCACCGGCTTGGGCGAGGAAGAAATGGGATCCGGAACCGAAGACTCGATGAAGCGCGCGTGGGATGTGCTGGATCCAGCCCTACCTGCGGTGGTGGTCACCGGTTCAATTTCGGAGATGATTGGCGGCGGTGTCACACCACAAGGCACCAATATTCAAAGATTCCTCCCCCGCACGATTGATGAAGATCAATGGCAAACAGCCGATCGTGCGATGACATGGATTTTCAGTGAATTTGGCATGACGAAAGGCCGGATGCCCCCTGAGAAAAAGCGCGAAGAAGGCGCGCCGCCACGGGTGAATATCCTAGGGCCCATGTATGGCACATTTAACATGCCATCAGATCTTGCTGAGATAAGACGCCTGGTCAAAGGCATCGGCGCAGAAATCAATATGGTGATGCCGCTTGGGGCACATATCGCTGAAATGCGCGGTCTGGTGAATGCCGATGTGAATATCTGCATGTACCGGGAATTTGGCCGCGGGCTTTGTGAACTGCTCAACAAGCCCTATCTCCAAGCCCCTATCGGAATTGAGTCCACCACGAAGTTTCTGCGCAGCTTGGGGGAGCTTCTGGATCTGGATCCGGAACCTTTTATCGAACAGGAAAAACACTCCACCATTAAGCCCGTTTGGGATCTGTGGCGCTCGGTGACCCAGGATTTTTTCGCCACCGCCTCTTTCGCCATTGTGGCCCATGAGACCTATACACGCGGCATTCAAAACTATCTTGAGAACGATCTTGGATTGCCCTGCGCCTTTGCCGTATCGCGGCAACGCGGCCAGAAGACAGATAATGACGCGGTGCGTGCCCTTATGCATGAGAAAAAACCCCTGCTGGTTTTGGGCTCGATCAATGAGAAAATGTATTTGGCCGAAATGAAGGCCGGCTTTGGTCCTGCGCCTTCATTCATTCCCGCCTCTTTCCCAGGTGCCGCCATTCGCCGGGCAACCGGCACGCCTTTTATGGGTTATGCGGGCGCAACCTATCTGTTGCAGGAAGTGTGCAACAGCCTGTTTGATGCCTTGTTTCACATACTACCTCTGGGCACAGAAATGGACGCCACGCCGGCCACACCCACCACACTGCGCCGTGATTTTCCATGGGATGCGGATGCGCAATCCGCCTTGGACGCGATTGTTGCCTCACACCCCATACTTACAAGAATTTCCGCCGCCAAAACTCTGCGAGATGCTGCCGAAAAAAGCGCCCTCGAGAATGGCGAAGAGCGGGTTTTACTGAAGACTGTCAAAAGCCTTCAGTCAATTTCAGGAGGAGTATCATGACTGACTTTGCAAATGAAATGTCTGGACTGTCAAAGCAACCCAGAAGTCTTCGGCACTCAAAAAATGAATATCGCGTCTATCTCGCGTTGATCTTCTTGGCCGCTTTGCCGTTTTGCACCGTGATTTGGGCCTATCGCCTGATCCGGCACATGACGCTGCCCACGCTGGGTCCAATTCAAAGCGCGATCAGCGAGGCGCGCACCATCACACCGCGTATTTTTCAAACGTAGGTTAGAGATTCCCCGCGCCCAACCGGCCCGGGGTCAAAGATCCGCTCTTCCGCATGGGGCAGTGGAATTAAGGCAGGGGGTGTGCCCTTGTTGTAACCCGGCTGCAGGGGCCTTGCAGCGTCAGTACATATTTTCAGGAGAAGAAAATGGCTGATAAAAATGACCTAAGTTTCACAGGTCTTACAGATGAACAAGCGCAGGAATTGCACTCAGTTTATATGAGCGGATTAATGATCTTCACGACCGTTGCGGTCGTGGCTCACGTGCTGACGTACATCAAACTGCCTTGGTTCGCTTGGTAAAGGGAGAATATAGAACATGGCACAGTTTTACAAAATCTGGCTGATCTTCGACCCGCGTCGCGTCTTCGTGGCTCAGGGTGTTTTCCTTTTCTTGCTCGCAGCAATGATTCACCTCGTTCTGTTGAGCAATGATGCAACCAACTGGTTTAGCCTCGCCTTTGGCGGCTAACTGGCTGTTTTAATAACGCTTTGGCCGGCGTGTCTATCCCTCCGGCCAAAGCAAACAGTTGAGATTGAAACATAGCTGCGCATCTAAGGCAGCCGAAATGTTTAAGAGGGAGAAAGAAGATGGCATTGCTCAGCTTCGAGAGAAAATACCGCGTTCGAGGTGGAACGCTGGTTGGGGGTGATCTGTTCGATTTCTGGATTGGTCCCTTCTATGTCGGCTTTTTCGGTGTCACGACGATCTTTTTCGCCGCGCTTGGCACATTGTTGATATTTTACAGTGCCGCTTTGGGAGACACGTGGAATCCTTGGCTGATTTCCGTCAATCCACCCGCCATTGAAGTTGGCCTGGGCGTCGCACCTTTGGCCGAAGGCGGCCTATGGCAAGCCATCACCATCTGCGCGACATTCGCTTTTTTAAGCTGGATGATGCGAGAGGTCGAAATCTGCCGCAAACTCGGCATGGGCTTGCATGTGCCTTTCGCCTTTGGTGTTGCAATTCTTGCCTATGTCACTTTGGTGATCATTCGGCCTGTGCTTTTGGGCGCCTGGGGCCACGGATTTCCCTATGGCATCTTTAGCCATCTCGATTGGGTCAATAACGTCGGATATGCCTATGGCAACTTCCATTATAACCCAGCGCATATGATTGCGATCACCTTCTTTTTCACCACCTGCTTTGCTTTGGCATTGCATGGCTCGCTAGTCCTGTCAGCTGTGAACCCTGGTAAGGGCAAAACCATTGGCACGCCAGATCACGAAGACACCTACTTCCGCGATCTCATCGGCTATTCCATCGGGCCCTTGGGCATTCACCGCCTCGGTCTTTTGCTGGCGCTAAGCGCCGTTATTTGGAGCGCGATCTGCATCGTGATTTCCGGCACGATTTGGTTCGATAGCTGGAGCTCGTGGTGGGATTGGTATGCTGAATTGCCCTGGTGGGCGGATCTTTAAGGGGGACTGAAACATGGAATATCAAAATATTTTCACACAGGTTCAAGTGCAAGGTCCACCCGAAATGGGCATGGACCCTACGGGAGACATCGCCCGTGAGCGCACAAACAAGGCTGGTTTCTCGAAACTGGCTGGCATTTTGGGCAATGCGCAATTGGGCCCGCTGCATCTGGGTATGTTTGGCGTCGTTTCTCTGGCGACGGGCCTGCTGTGGTTCTTTATCGTCGGCCTGAATTTTTGGGCCCAAGCGGATTACTCGCCAGCCGTTTTCATGCGCGATCTGTTTTGGTTCTCACTTGAGCCACCTTCAGAGGAATATGGTCTTGGCATGGCGCCTTTAAACGAAGGTGGCTGGTGGTTGATTTCCTCCTTCTTCTTGCTGGTCTCCGTCATTGCATGGTGGATCCGCACCTATCTGCGCGCCGAAGAGCTGGGCCTTGGGAAACATGTCAGTTGGGCCTTTGCCTCGGCCATCTGGCTGTTTTTGGTTCTTGGCCTGATCCGCCCAGTGATGATGGGCTCTTGGTCAGAAGCGGTGCCTTATGGGGTGTTCTCGCATCTTGATTGGACAAATCTGTTTTCACTGACCTATGGCAACCTGTTCTACAACCCATTCCACGCACTCTCGATCGCCTTTCTTTACGGCTCTGCTTTGCTCTTCGCTATGCATGGCGCCACAATCCTGGCCGTATCGCGCTATGGTGGCGAGCGGGAAATTGAGCAAATCGTGGATCGCGGGACGGCCTCAGAACGCGCGGCACTCTTCTGGCGCTGGACCATGGGCTTCAACGCGACCATGGAAGGTATTCACCGCTGGGCGTGGTGGTTTGCAGTCCTGACAACTTTGACAGGCGGTATTGGCATTTTGCTCACAGGGACCGTGGTCGACAATTGGTATGTCTGGGCACAAGACCATGGCTATGCGCCGCTGGATTGATCTTAAGCATAAGGGAAATGGATTATGAGTGATCATCAAGACTATCTCGGAACTGGGAGTGACACAAAATTTCGGCTGCGCGCAGATGTGCTGATGCTGATGTTGAAAGGTGCAGGATACGCAGCTGTATTCTGTCTGGTGCTCTGGTTTGGACTTATGGTTCTGTATTGGATCGGCAAAGCCTTGCCCGAGGAATCGCGCGACACGCCCGATCCTGGCCAGGCATTTTTGCAACAGCCATATATCGAAACCACACGCGTTTAAGAATTTCCTCAAGCGCCCCGGCGCTTGAGGATCCGAATTCCAGATATCTCAGTCCCTGAATATCTGGAAGCATCGGGATGCAGCATCCTGATATTTCCTGTTGGCTACAGGGGGCAGGTGACTTCTAACATCAGAGGCACCTGCACCTGGCCAACAGGGCCAACACGCCAAGATAAGGATCAACCATGCACTCTTTGCTTGACGAGATTACAGCACCCTCAGACCTCAAAACCCTGAGCGACCAACAACTGGCGCAGCTGGCCGATGAATTGAGAGTCGACGTGATCGAAGCCGTCTCGCGCACTGGGGGACATTTGGGCTCGTCGCTCGGAGTGGTAGAGTTGACCGTTGCACTGCATGCAGTATTCGACACCCCAAAGGACAAGCTAATCTGGGACGTGGGGCATCAATGCTATCCCCATAAAGTTCTAACGGGCCGCCGCGCTGGCATGGGAACCCTGCGCCAAGAAGGCGGGCTATCTGGCTTCACCAAACGCAGCGAGTCGCCCTATGATCCTTTCGGCGCCGCCCATTCCTCGACCTCAATATCTGCCGCTCATGGCTTCACCGTAGCACGCGATCTTGGACAAGATACAGGTGACGCCATCGCCGTCATTGGCGATGGATCGATCAGCGCCGGCATGGCCTATGAAGCGCTCAACAACGCAGGAGCTGAGGGCCGCCGGATGTTTGTCATCCTCAACGACAATGAAATGAGCATCGCGCCTCCGGTGGGCGCAATGTCAAAATATATGTCGGGGCTGGCCGGCACTGCGCTCGCACAGCTCAATGCCTTTGGTCAGGATATCGAAACCGTCCTGCCTGGCCCTATGCGCGACCACGCCCGTCGCGCGCGAGAATTGGTGACAGGCGCCGTCGCCTCACAGGGCACAATCTTTGAAGAGCTTGGCTTTGAGTACATCGGGCCCATTGATGGCCATGATATGAGCCAGCTCCTCTCCGTTTTGCGCTCTGCAAGAACCCGCGCCAAGGGTCCGGTTTTGATCCATTGCTGCACAGTAAAGGGCAAGGGCTATGCGCCAGCAGAAACCTCGGCCGATAAATATCACGGGGTGGCAAAGTTTGACGTGGCCAGCGGCGCACAGATGAAATCGGGCGCCAATGCGCCCAGCTACACCACAGTCTTCGGCCAAACCCTCACACAACTGGCCGAAAAAGACTCCAAGATTGTTGGCATTACCGCAGCAATGCCCTCTGGTACTGGCCTAGATATCTTTGCCCAGCGCTTTGCGGACCGCATGTTTGATGTGGGGATTGCCGAGCAACATGGTGTCACCTTCGCCGCAGGCCTGGCCGCGAGCGGCCTCAAGCCCTTTTGCGCGATCTATTCAACTTTTTTGCAGCGCGGTTATGATCAAATTGTCCATGACGTGGCGCTGCAAAACCTGCCGGTGCGCTTTGCCATAGATCGGGCTGGATTGGTCGGTGCGGATGGGGCGACCCATGCCGGCGCCTTTGATATTGGCTTTTTGACGGCCTTGCCCAATATGGTGGTTATGGCGGCCGCAGATGAGGCCGAACTGGTGCATATGATTACAACCGCCGCCGCCCATGACACCGGCCCCATCGCCTTTCGCTACCCCCGTGGCACAGGCACAGGCGTTAGCATTCCGCAAGAAGGCGAGTTGCTGCAAATTGGCAAAGGGCGCATTGTCCGCCCAGGCGCAGAGATCGCTCTGTTGTCCTTCGGGGGGCATCTGGCTGAGGCACTGAAGGCCGCAGACCTCATATCAGCACAGGGCGTTGACGCCACAGTGGCAGATGCGAGATTTGCCAAGCCCTTGGATCACGCGCTTATTTCCAAATTGGCCAAAACCCATAAGGTCCTCATCACTATTGAACAGGGCGCGCAGGGAGGTTTTGGGGCAATGGTGTTGCACTATCTGGCAGATACAGGTCTGCTTGACGGCCCATTGGCCGTGCGCAGCATGACATTGCCAGATCGATTTATTGATCAGGCCGCCCCGGATGCGATGTATGCGGATGCAGGATTAACCGCCACAGATATTGCAGCCACAGCCTTGCAAGCCCTCAAACGCGCGCCTGTCTCAGTCTAATCAAGCAGGGCGTCGCGCCTATGTGTCAAAAATCAGATCACTGTGTTGCGTCATGTAAATATGCAGCCATGGCGTAAATGAAGTCGGCGTGCGGTCCAACTCTTGTCGCAAGTCTTGCCGGGTCACCCATTTCACCGCCTGGACCTCACTTGGGTTGAGTGCCATTGACACAGAAAAGCTGGTTTGGGCCACATAGACTTGCACCACTTCATGTTCAATCAGGCCATTCCCAACCTCCGCGCGGTATTCCACCTCACCACGGGGCGCGAGATCAAGGCCAGTCATGCCCAATTCCTCATCCAAACGCCGCCGCGCACAGATCAGAGGGTCTTCTGCCCAATTCGGATGGGTACAACAGCTATTCGCCCACATGCCGGGCGTGTGATATTTGCTCAAGGCACGCTGCTGGATCAAAATGTGATCCTCCGCCATCACAAAAATAGACACCGCCCGATGTTTGAGGCCCAGTTGATGCGCCATCAGTTTTTCAACGGGTTGCAGCGCACCATCTTGCCATGCCGGAATCATGATCGTCATCAGACACGATCTTCTGAAATAAGCCGGGTCAAATGCGCCAGATTTTTCAAACCAATCTTAAGATGCGCCATAGGTCGTGCCGCAACCAAGCGTTTGTTCATATAGGCTTCAAATGTCAGTTTTTGCACATCGATATCATGGCAAAGGGACACAAAGCGCTCGCGGCGCTCGTCACTGCGATAATAGGCGTTTTGCATCACACCTAGGACTTTGAAGACGTTTTTATGTTCCCGCATAAACAGCTTGCGCGCCAATTGTAGGTCTTTCGCGCGCCCGGTGGTCAAAAAGGCGCTGGCCGCCGTGGCGGCCACCCGACCGCCAACCATCGCGTAGTAGATACCCTCACCGGAAGACGGAGCAACCACCCCCGCCGCATCCCCAGCCAAAACCACATCGGTGCCATTGTCCCAACAATCCAGGGGACGCAAGGGGATCGGCGCACCCTCGCGCCGAATGGTCTTGCAATCGCTCAAACCGTGGGCGGCGCGCAGCTCGGCTGTCGCCTTTTTCAAATCGACACCCTCAATACCGGTGCCCATTCCAACACTGGCAGATTTTCCATGCGGAAACACCCATCCGTAAAAATCTGGCGATATGGCCCCGTCATAAATAACGTCGCATCGCTTCGGATCGTAACTCATGCCCTCCAGCGGGGCTTCAATAATCTCATGATAGGCGATCACATAGGGGATTTTATCGCCATTTGGGACTTCTGATTTGGCCACCTTTGAGCGTGCGCCATCAGCACCAATGATGACTTTGCACGCCAAGCGCCGCTCCTCACCACTGTCCTTGTCGCGGTAGATCACAGTCGGATGGTCGGCATCCCGCTCAATACGCAAAAAGGTTCCCGTCAACCAAGTGGCCCCGGCCCCTTGCGCCCGGCGGCGCAGAAACGGGTCAAAGTGTTCGCGATCAACCATGCCCACAAAGCCATTCTCAATAGGAATATCAACCTTGCGCTGCGTTGGAGAGATCATCCGCGCGGTATTGATCCGTGCGACAATTTGCGAGCTGGGAATTGCGAAGTCCTCAATAAGGCGCGGTGGTATTGCGCCGCCACAGGGTTTAATGCGACCTTCACGGTCCAGCAGGGCAACATGATGGCCTGAACGCGCCAAATCTTCGGCCGCCGTCGCCCCTGAAGGGCCTCCACCGATTACAACAACATCAAACATAGTTATTCTCCTGCGACTAAATTGGTGGGCACCGGCTGCGCCCTGTGCTCAATGACCCGCATCGCCATGAGGGCGGCGGCAAAAAACAGCGCGGCTTCGAATATGAAAACTGCGCCAAAGGCGGGACCATCCGCCAAAAAGTTGCGTGTCATATCAACCAAAACTGCGCCCGTAAGGCCGCCGAAACCGGCGGCAATGGCCTGCGCCGCGCCCCAGAGCCCCATGCGGGTGCCCTCACGTTGACCACGGCCCTCTGAGCTTGACGCAAGCGCCATCATGGCGCTGATCGCCGATACTGCGAACATGCCGTTAAAGAACCCAAGGGCGACGACGAGATAGGTAAAATTCAGCGCGGTCGACATCAGCCCTGACAAACAAATAAGCAACAAAACCGCGCCTGACCCATAGCATCCGCTCATGACCCATCTGCGCAGGGATCCAATTTTGAAACCCGTGGCCATAATGCCAACAGTGAGCATCCCAACAAAAACCCCGCCGTTTTGTGCGCCGCTGAGAGAGGTCGATTGCCCCGGCGTAAAGGCAAAAACCAAACCCGCATAAGGCTCAAGGATCAACTCCTGCATGAAATAGGCATTCATTGATAGAAAGACGAAAATTGTAAAATTCCGCGTTTTGGATTCCGCCCAAACTTCGCGCAGAGCCTCTTGAAACGGGATGTCCGGCTCAGACGCGCGTGGGCTGACCGAACGCTCGATGTTCCAAATGGCTAGAACGGTCAACAAAATGGCCAATAAGGCGATCGTAATCACGACCGTCATAAGCCGCTCTGGGGTGTAAGGGTCCAAGAACTGCCCCGCCACACCTGCTGTAAGTGCAATGCCAAAGATCATCATCAACCAAGTGATCGTGGCAGCCGCCGCACGCCGATGTGCAGCCGTGGCCGTGGCCAGTAAGGCCAATAGCGATGTGCCGGAAGCCCCAACGCCTATGCCGATCAACCCATAGGACATAATGGAGGCGGTCAATGCGAGCCAATAGTGCATAGCAAATAACGTGACAGCATAGGTGGCACCGACGCCGCCCAATGCCAAGGCGATCATGCCGCCAATAATCCAACGGGTCCGATTGCCGCCTACATCCGACCGAAACCCCCAGCGCGGACGCGACAGTTGGATTCCATAATGCAACCCGACCAAAACACCCGGCAAAAGCGCCGGTAAAGACAATTCAACCACCATGAGGCGGTTGAGCGTGGAGGTGGTCAGCACAACAATGGACCCCAGGGCCATTTGCACCAATCCCAAGCGAAAAATTTGGCTCCAAGATAGGCTCATAGCAGACCTCGCAGGGCGATGGCGCTGATCATCATGCCCGAGACATACATCGACACGCCAGTGGCGTTATACCAAGGCGCACGCGCCTTCGGATCTGTCAGCATGACCCGCATCGCCCAAAACTGCGCTGCCAGAAGCGCCGCAATGATCCCGGCGAAAACAGGCCGGTCCCAGAAAATCAGCAGTGCGATAATGATCCCTTGTGGCACGCCCATGATCCAACAGGCCAGCCGCGCGGCCCGGTCTGAACCGAGTGTCACCGGCAATGAGTTGATGCCCAATTGGCGGTCCCCTTCGGTCGCCTTAAAGTCGTTCAATGTCATGATTCCATGCGCGCCCAAGGCATAAAGTCCCGCCAGAAGAATAATCCGCCAATCGGGCGCACCGGCAGATAAAACCGCAGCCCCCGTAAACCAAGGCAATCCCTCATAGCAGAGCCCCACCAATCCTGGGCCCCACCAGCCAGAGATTTTTAGCCGTAGTGGCTCCGCAGAATAGGCCCAAGCTGCAAGAACGCCAAAGATGGTCGCCGCGAAGCCCCAGGGTCCCAATTGATACCCCACCAAAAGTGACAGCGCCGACATAGCCCAGGCGATCCACAACCCCCATTTTCCCGGGATGCGCCCAGAGGGGATGGGGCGGTCCGGCTCATTGATGGCATCGACATGCCGATCACACCAATCATTTGCCGCCTGACTCATGCCGCAGACAATTGGACCGGCAAGAACAAGGCCCATAATGATCAAAACCCAATGGCCCGTGACAGAGGCCCCAGAAGAGACAATTCCACATAAAAACGCCCACATTGGCGGGAACCAAGTGATGGGCTTGAGCAAAAGCAACATGGCCATCGGCTCAGGCAAGCGCCGCGGCTCTATGGGAATATATTCTGTCATAGTGTAATTTTAGACTTACACTTAGCCCCACATCAAGTGTAAAGTTATATTTACGAATAAGGGTTTTTGTTTTGTCAAATTACTTGCGACAAACTGACTTTACCCAGATGAAAATCACGCTAGATAGATTTAAAGCAAAGGAGTGAGAACGAATGAAAACAATTAAAATGGCCCTAATGGGTCTGTTGATGACAGCCGGTCCTGCGCTTGCGGGCGGCCACGCATCTGGGGACGCTGCTGCGGGCGAAGCGGTTTTTAAGAAATGCAAAGCCTGTCATGCCATCGTCGCTGATGATGGAACAGTGATTGTCAAAGGCGGCAAAAACGCGCCGAACCTTTATGGCATCTATGACCGCCAGGCAGCCGTACATCCTGATTTCAAGAAATATGGCAAATCCTTGGTCGCCGCTGGTGCGCAAGGCCTGGTTTGGAATGAAGCCGATTTTGTCGCCTATGTTGCAGATCCAAAAGATTTTCTAAAATCATATTTGGATGACAAAAAAGCGAAATCCAAAATGGCCTTTAAGCTGAAAGACGCGGAAGATCAGGCCAATGTTTGGGCCTATCTTGTGTCTGTGGCAGAATAACCGAGCCAACACTTTGAGAATGACTTGAGGCCCTTCAAAATTTGAAGGGCCTTTTTGTTACATTGATCGCACTGTATCAATCATCAATTGGACGTTTTGAGGATCCGCATCCGGGGTGATGCCATGACCTAAATTGAAGATATGTGGACCCTTCGACAGAGCGCCCGCGATGCGTTTGGTTTCAGCAACCAGGGCAGCGCCGCCTGTCACCATGTGGGATGAGGCAAGATTGCCCTGCACGCAGCCCTCAGGTTGCAAATTTTTCGCAACCCATTGCGCATCGATACCATCATCAAAAGCAATGCAATCGGCACCAATCATGCGATGCAGACCTGCATATTTCTCGCCAGCACATCGCGGGAAGGCGATAATCGGAACATCGGGAAATTTGGCCTTTAATGCGGCCGTGATACGGCGCATGGGTTCAATGGAATATTTCATGAAATCTTCGCCCTTAAGCGATCCCGCCCAGCTGTCAAAGAGTTTCACGACCTCCGCCCCCGCTTCAATCTGCGCGCTGAGGTAGTGGATCGTGCCTTCAGTTATCAAATCAATCAGCGAGTCAAAAACAGCAGGGTTTTCAGCCTTCAGACGATGCGCTGGTCCTTGGTCAGCTGTGCCTTGACCGGCAATCATATAGGTCGCCACAGTCCATGGTGACCCGGCAAATCCAATCAATGTTGTGGCCTCTGGCAATTCTTCGGACAAAATTTTCACAGTCTCATAAATCGGTGCCAGATGCGCGTGAATGTCATCTGCCGGTTTTAGTTTTGCGAAATCTTCCTGCGTGGTCACTGTCGACAAACGCGGGCCTTCCCCGGTGACAAACCACAGATCCGCGCCCAGCGCCTGCGGCAGCAACAAAATATCTGCGAACAATATTGCAGCATCGAATCCATAGCGTCGAATCGGCTGAAGTGTGACCTCTGCTGCCAATTCTGAGTTATAGCATAGCGACAAAAAATCGCCGGCCTGCGCGCGGGTGGCGCGATACTCGGGAAGATAGCGGCCCGCTTGACGCATCATCCAAATCGGAGCGGTTGGAAGTGTTTCTCCTGCCAGAGCGCGCAAGATTACTTTCCTTGATGTCATTGTATTATTCCCAGATATTGCTTTGCAACATTATGCGCAGCATCAGTTCATAGAAGCAAGAGTTGTCAGGCCAAGTTTACATGTTTAGGGATAGGACATGACTTATACATTACCCACTCCGAAGACCCCGCTCAATATCGGCACCCGAGGCTCTCCCTTGGCGCTGGCACAGGCCTATGAAACACGCGCACGACTGGCCAAGGCTTTCGATTTGCCCTTCGAAGCCTTTGAGATTGTCGTCATCATGACCACGGGGGATCGCGTCACCGATCGTCCATTAAAAGAAATTGGCGGCAAAGGGCTATTTACCCGCGAAATAGAGCAAGCCATGCTGGATGGATCCATCGACATCGCCGTGCATTCCATGAAAGATATGCCCGTCCTGCAACCCGATGGCCTGGTTTTGGACACCTATTTGCCACGCGAGGATGTGCGCGATGCGTTTATCTCCCTGTCAGGCGGCGCATTGAGCGATTTGTCACCCGGTGCGGTGGTGGGGACCTCAAGTCTGAGACGACAGGCGCAACTCAAATTACGGCGCCCAGATCTACAGGTCGTGGAATTTCGGGGCAACTTGCAAACGCGGCTCAAGAAGCTTGAAAACCAAGTGGCTGAGGCAACCTTTCTGGCCATGGCTGGACTAAAGCGATTGAACATGAATGAGGTGCCACGCCAAGCGATTGAAGTGGACGACATGTTGCCCGCCGTGGCGCAGGGGGCCATTGGTATTGAACGACGCATCAATGACGGGCGCATGGCCGATATGCTCGCAGCCATTCATGACCGTGAGACCGGACAGCGTTTGGCCGCAGAACGCGCCTTTCTCGCAGCGTTGGATGGCTCTTGTGAAACGCCAATTGCTGGGCTTTCTGAACTTCAAGGCAGCACAATGAGACTGCGCGGCGAAGTGCTTCGGCCCGATGGCTCCGATGCCATTCATGATGATATGGTCGTGCCAATCGAAGATGGCGCGCAAGCTGGGAAAGAAATGGCCGCAAAGCTCCTTGAGCAAGCAGGTAGGGGATTCTTTGACTGGCGAGAGAGTTAACCCCACAGCAAGCGTCTTACTTTTCGGCGCGACAGGAACCGCAGGACAAGGGGTGTGCCGCGCGCTGCATCGGGCGGGATATGTGGTCACCTGCGTTCTGCGCGCCGGCCAGACCCCACCGCAGCCGGCACAGCCTCTATATGCCGATATCACCCAGCCGATGCCTCATATACTTGGCCAATTCGACGCGGTCATCTCCTGCGTTGCCTCCCGCAATGGCGGCCGCGAAGATGCTTGGGCAATTGACCACGCGGCGCAGATGAACATTCTAGACGTGGCGCAAAGATTAGCTGTACCGCAATTTATTTTGCTCTCCGCGATATGCGTCCAAAAACCAAAGCTGCCATTTCAATTCGCCAAACTGGCCTTCGAAAAAGCATTGATCGCCTCGGGGCTCACCTATTCCATCGTGCGACCCACAGCTTTTTTTAAATCTCTTTCCGGTCAGATTCCGCGTCTGCGCGCTGGCAAGGCATTTTTGGTCTTTGGGAACGGTGAACTCACCGCCTGCAAACCAATCAGCGATGATGATCTGGGCAATTTCATGGTCGATTGCATAGCCAACCCGACCAAGCACAATAAGATTTTGCCCATCGGCGGCCCCGGCCCTGCCATCACACCGCGCGATCAGGCCCAAGCCCTGTTTGGTTTGCTCGGGCGACCTGTGAAACTGCGCCGGGTGCCAGTTGCCCTATTGCGCATCATCTGCGGTGGATTGCGCCTGGCCGGTGCCTTGATCCCGGCCGCGCGACGCAAGGCGGATCTCGCCGAAATAGGGCTGTATTACGCAACAGAATCAATGCTGATCTGGCAGGGTGCACAGAGGGGCTATTCAGCGGAGCTCACGAGTTCAACCGGAACGGAACATCTGTTTGATCACTATGCAGAGATCATGCGCTCCGGCGCCGCCATCCCCCGAGGAGACCACTCGGTCTTTTAGGCGACCGCATGGGCAATGGCACATTGCTTCCATAAAGATTCAAGCGCCTCAACCAAATAGGCAATATCAGCGTCCGAATGCAGTGGTGATGGGGTGAAGCGTAAACGTTCCGTGCCTTTTGGAACCGTTGGATAGTTAATCGGCTGCACGTAGATGCCCCATTCATCCATCAAGTAATCCGCAAGCATTTTGGTCTTCACCGGGTCTTTGATCATCACCGGCACGATGTGACTTTGGTTTTCCAAATGCGGAATGCCCGCGCGATTCAATCCCGCGCGCAGTTTCGCGACCTGTTGCCGTTGACGTTGGCGCTCACTGTCGGATGTTTTCAAATGCATGATGGACACCCGCGCCGCTGCCGCGACGGCCGGTGGCAAAGCTGTCGTAAAGATAAAACCAGAAGCGAAGCTGCGAATGAAATCGCACAAAACAGAGGATCCGGTGATATATCCCCCAACAACGCCATAGGCTTTGCCCAAGGTGCCCTCGATCAATGTAATCCGATCCATCAGCCCTTCTTGCTCGGCAATACCGCCGCCCCGTGGTCCGTAAAGCCCAACCGCATGAACCTCATCGAGATAGGTCATTGCGCCGTATTTCTCGGCCACTTCAACAATCTGGCGTATCGGGGCGATGTCCCCATCCATCGAATAGACCGACTCAAAGGCCACAATTTTTGGCGCATCCACCGGAAGCGCCGCCAATTTCGCCTCCAAATCTTTCACATCATTATGGTTCCAAATAACCTTTTGAGCGCGCGAATGACGAATGCCTTCAATCATGGAGGCGTGATTGCCAGAATCGCTGAGAATGATACAGCCTTCCAGTCGACTGCCCAGCGTGCTCAAAGCGGCCCAATTGGAGACATAGCCAGAGGTGAACAGTAAAGCAGCTTCTTTATTGTGCAAATCTGCCAATTCCCGCTCAAGCAAGAGGTGATCATGATTTGTCCCTGAAATATTGCGCGTGCCGCCCGCCCCAGTGCCGCTGCGGGTGACTGCCTCACACATAGCCTCAATCACCACCGGATTTTGCCCCATGCCTAGGTAATCATTGGAGCACCAAACCGTTACATCTTGCACCTTGCCATCGTGGTGACTCGCCGCATGGGGAAATTTACCACATTTACGCTCTAATTCAGCAAAATAGCGATAGTTGCCTTCGGATTTCAGCGTGTCGATTTGAGCTTGAAAGAGCGCATTAAAGTTCATGGGATTGTCCTGTCTTAGTGTTCGTAGAAAGTGTGGGAAGCATCCAGCGCCAAAGCTTTGCATCAGGCAATGGAATGACCATCAACCAATGTTCCAGCGTGGCCAATGCACAAAGTGCGAAGAGCAGCGCATGTCCAATTTGTGCCTCCACAGTACTCGCTGAAAAAAGCGCTAAACCCAGGGCCGCAGTGACCAGACTAAGCCCAGTTACTCCAAGGCCAAAAACCACGGTCACCGGGCCCTGCTTGAAGTAAGAAGAGAGGTGCAGCAGCGGTTGGGGAATGAATTCAAGATTGATACGCGGCACGCCAAAAAACAAATTGAGTTTGGCCGAGATGCGCGCTGCAAAAAGGATGAAATAGGCCCAAAAGCCGAGCGGGTTTGCAGCATCAAGCGCGATGACGGCCATGAGAACCAGGCCGCAGAGTAATAGGGCTTCGTGGTGGCTGACGGTCTGCCAGGCTCTGCGAAATCTGGCCCAGCCCCGAAGCGACTTGGGACAAGAATCCCGCAACGGTCCGGTGATGACCCCGGACAGAAAGGCCAGCTCAATCCAGCCCCATATGAGCAAGACTGAGAAAAATGCGAGATAGATATTTGCCACGCTCAACGAAGCTGCCGAGATCACCGCGCCAAAGATTCCCAGAGCCAACAGCGGCACGCCCAAAACGACAGAGGCCCCATGAGCCGTTGCCCCAGCCACGTCTTTGCGCCGCACAATCAGCAAAATAATCCCAGTGAAAAACCACCAGGAAAAAATTGCGATGAGCGCTGCTATCCAGGGCGAGCCGAGCATCAGTAGGTCGGCTCCATACGCGTGCTGGTTGGAACGCTATGGGCCTTGGCCGGGATGGTGAACACCAAGACAAAAGCCGTCGCCGCCTTCGCCATGCCGCCCAACCGGCTCATCATGCCACCCAAGCCTCCGCGGGCTTTTGCGGCGGCAATTTGCCGAGATGCCGCTTCCATCCGATCGAGGTTTTTGCGCCACCGAGGGTGATCAATATCCAATGTCATTGGAAAAATTTGTTTTGATATTTCAGAGGTTTTCCGAAACACCTCTTGGCCGTACCAGGTGACATCGACACCAAGAGCCTCATGAAACAGAGGCCGCTGGTGGTCACGCACCCACATGGTGGAATAAACCGCTGTCAGGAAAAACTTAATCCACAGTTTATTGCCAAAACTTTCGGTCAGTTTCGGATCAGATTTCATCAAAAGCGCAAAGGCTTCCCCATGGCTAAACTCATCATTGCACCACTCGCGGAACCATTTGAAAATGGGATGAAACCGCAGTTCCGGGTTCTCTTCGAGGTGCCGGTATATGGTGATGTAGCGGGCATAGCCAATCTTCTCAGATAGATAGGTGGCGTAGTAGATAAATTTCGGGCGGAAATAGGTGTATTTCTTTTGCTGAGTCAAAAAGCCCAAATTCACCCGAACACCCGCTTCGCGTAGCGCATCATTTATAAATCCAGCATGGCGCGCCTCATCCCGTGCCATCAATTGAAACAGGGTTGTGATGTCTTCATTCGACCCGCGACGCTTCATCTCTTTGTACAAAACGCAGCCAGAAAATTCTGCGGTGCAGGATGAAATCAGAAAATCGATGAACTCTGCTTTCAGCGCAGGCTCCATCCCCTCCCAATCAACATTGTCCCAATCTTCATTCTTTTTGAAATGCCCCTTATTCGGATCAGATTTCATTTGCGCAATTAAGCGGTCCCAATCTTCACGCACCGGGGTGACATCAATCGCGTCCATTTCGGCAAAATCAGTGGTGTAAAAGCGCGGGGTGAGCAACGTGTTTTGCATCGCCACCTCTGTCGCTTTTTCAGATGTCATTGGATCATCAAGCGCATCTTGGGCGGCAATCGCCTCTTCAGCAGTATTGGCAAAAGCGGAATGTGTTGGCGCATTCATGACAAAACTCCTTCCGAAAAGGAAAATTCGCACAGCTCCATGAATTCGAAATCGCCCGTCGAGCGCGTCCAAAGCCGTTCAATTTTTGAGGCGCGGGTGATCGTGGCCATGCGTTGCTCTTCAACACAGACGCCATAGGGCGCCATGATTTCCGGCCCCTCCACTTGAACGCTGTCTCCTGGATGCACCACGGCACCATTGTTGAATTTCACATGAGCGGAAAGTTCCTCAAACCGATGTGAAATCGTCACCGTGCAGGGTGCGGTCTCTTTTGATCTTGTAAATAATCCCATCTGCTGTCCCCTTGGTTCAGTCGATCAGCTTGGCGAAAGCTGCGACATTGTCTTGGCCATATCCTATCAACTCGATCGACCAGCCGGTTGTGTCGTCGAGAATGGCCACATTCCCATTTTCCCGTCGAACCAAGCGCAACGGCGCTTGCGTATCTGTATCATGCACAATGCGTTCGCGCGTGGTGGTGACCCAAATCACGTCGATGAAGCCGGCTTTATGATCGTTGGAATGGGCAATTTGTCTGCCATCTGCATCCAAAACTGCGATCCCATCGCTCCGGTTGCCCACCAAAGTGATCTCAAGCTCCGCCACGATATCGCTGTGCGGTGCCACACCAATGACCGGCCGATCCGTAAGGCGGGCGTAGGCGACCAGAAGGACCGCGGCGATCATCAAGGTGAACATCGCTTGAACCAAGACCTTGGGCACCATGTCCCGGTCTCGGTGTTTCATTTGAGCGGCAAGTGAGTTGGTGGTGGGCATGAGCTTTACTCCGCAGCAATGCTGTCAGTTTTGGAATAGTCGCGCTGAGTGACCTTTGGCATCGATACCCGCGTCTCTGCGGCCTCGGCAAAGAGGGCCGCGACCCGCTCAGCATCTGGTATGGAGCGAAAGGCCGGTTGGGTGCGGCTCATGTACCATGGGCGCACATGCGGCCAGGTCATCAGATATGACAGGCGAGTCTCACCGATGAGCTCAAAGGTGATTGTGCCCAAACCCGACTTGCGCAGAGCCACTTGTGCATTTCCAATACACACATAGGGCAGGTTCAATGTCATGGTCAGCGCAGCACCGATGCGCAGACAGGCGCGTTTATTGGTGAGCGTATAAACGGTGCTTCGAGCTTGCACTGTTGCCACCCCAAATAAGATTAAGGCCGTCAACGCGCCGGCCACGAGAAACGGAATGCCCTGTGCCATGGCCGATGTCAGGCTCATCATATCCGATACGGAGATAACGCGGATCACCGCCAGGGCGATAAAATACCCAATCACCCAGTTGAGGCTCCAAGCATCCTTGGCCAGCCGCAAGCTATTAGGCCGGCCTTGCCAGAGGATATATTCATCTGCGGGCAATGCTTCAGGCAATCCGCGGATCGGTTCGAAATTAAAATCGTCGTGGCTCATATCTTAAGTCCCCTATCGTCTGAACGCTGGGCCGTGGCTGCGGCCCAGCGTTGGTCCTTTACAGTTTTGGCTCGGAACGTGCGGGATCGGCATAAAGTGTGCCGCCGCCGTAATAGGCCATAATTTTCTCTTCCTCGAGCAAGGTGATTTCTGAAGCCGCCTTATGCTGCGGCACAGCTGCAAAATTTGCGCCATAGATCGAACGAACCGTCACCCGGTCATCGTTAATTTTGCAAAAATTGATTGGGATCAGACGGGTCTGGCCCGTGCCCTCTGGATTGAGATCCACAGTCAAGTAGCGCACCATCTGTTCTGGCACATCAATCCACATATCATTGATACGGCCGATCACCTCACCGTCGCCGGCCACCACAGGTTTGTCCCGTGGATCGCGGCCCGCCGACACGTGGAAATCATCGAGCTGTGACATAGGCTTGATCTTGGCATGCCCATGGGCATCGAGCTCTGCATGATCCTGCCGCGGGGCCCATGCACCTGGCCCAACACCCGCAAGCATCGGATCGCCGGTCGGCACAAAAGGCGAGCCGGTCGCATCAGACGTAGCCTCAAGCGCCAATTTTGCGCGATCACCGCGCTGACCGGAGGGAACCGTCACATCACCACGCCCATGGGGCAGGTGAAACGTCTTGTCACCGGGCAGCGGAAAGAGGCCGCGATGGGCAGATCCAGAGGGATCATCGGCCTCCAGCGGATATCCTTCGCGCATGTTCTCCGTTTGAAGATAATAAACAAGCAAAGCAAAAAAGATCCAGAACATCCAGATCGCAGCGCTTGCGAGATCAAAATTACCGAAAAATTCATTGCCTACCATGGTCGTCTCCTTTGACTATCAAGTCGGAAAATCCGTCAGCTCTAAGCGCTGCGGTGTGTTTGCACTGATGCCTTTGGTCCGTAGGATGGGGCCAAGGGCGATGAGGGTGATGAAAAGTAGAGCGATCTCAATTTGATAGACGACTGAATACCCTACAACCGGGGTGTTGAGGACATCGCCTAAAATGCCGCTATGCGCGGCTTGTGTGATCATATCACGAATTGCGCCGCCTAAGAAAATGGACAGGCCTGCGCCTGTGGCCTGGGCCGCGCCCCAAACGCCCAGCGCCAATCCACGCCCAGCGGCTCCAGGCACATTTATGGTCATAGCTGCGGTCAAGGTCGCCACAGCAAAGGTGCCGCCGCCCAGCCCAATCAAAAAGGCGCCTGAGAAAAATAATATTGGCGAGCCAAAAACGGAGGACAAAAGAACTGCCGCAAAAGCAAAGATGCCAACAACAACCCCGCGCCCCGCAAGGCGAATGGGATCAATGGATCGCGACAGCCAGCGCGCCGATAGGCCCAAACCGATCAACGCACCCAAAGACCACATGGCCGTAAGCTGCGTTGTCGCGGAAACTGAAAGGCCAAGAATTTCGCCCCCGTAGGGTTCGAGCAGCACATCTTGCATATTAAAAGCAACCGTGCCGGCGAAAATCGTGAAAATTAACCGGCGCACCGTTGCTTGACCGGTGAAATCCGCCCAGGCGGCATGAAAACTCGCCTTTGGCGCTTGGCGCGCCGCCTGGCTCATCGGCGCCATTTTTTCCTGCTTCCATAGAGCAATAACATTTAAAACCATGGTGAACACCGCCGCGCCTTGCACCACTTGAACCAACAAAAGCGAGGAATAATCACGCAACAATGTGCCAATGATGACCGCTGAAATCCCCATGCCCACAAGATACATGACGTAGAGCATTGAGACGACTTTTGCGCGGGTCTGTTCCGTTGCCCGATCAGCGGCCAAAGCCAGACCTGCTGTTTGCGTCATATGCATCCCAAGCCCGGTCAACAAAAAGGCCAGCGCAGCGGCAATCTCGCCGAAAATACCCGCATCAATCGCCGAATCTCCCGCCAAGACCAAAAGGGCCATCGGCATAATTGCCAGGCCACCAAACTGCCAGAGGCTGCCAAACCACAAATAGGGCACGCGTTTCCAACCAATGGCGGAGCGGTAATTGTCAGACTTAAAACCAAGAAGCGCACGGAAAGGGGCAATCAGCACGGGAATGGCGATCATGGTCGCCACGATGAAGGCCGGCACTGACAGCTCAACGATCATCACCCGATTTAAAGTGCCCAGCAACATCACGGCCGCCATGCCCACGGAAATTTGAAACAAGGATAGACGCAACAATTGCCCGAGCGGCAGCTCATCGCTGGCCGCATCGGCGAAAGGCAACATCCTTAGGGTCATGGTTTTGACAGCGCTCTTTGGGATCATGGGCGGAATTCCAACGCTTGGCTGATGTAAAACCCAGAGGCCACCCGATCGATGTCACTGATCTGACCCGAGGTAGATTTGGCGATCTGTGCCATTTGATGCGGCACCATCATCGGCGAGCGATCGTTGCGTGGAAACAATTTGCCAATCCGCCACATGGCCATCAAAAGCGGCGTGCGCGGCGCAACCGTAAAGACCATATTTGTCAATATCCGGCTACTCACCCGGTCGAGGGTCGCGCCAATGTCTTCAGCCGAGTAATAAATCAAACTGTCCATTGCCACGATATGATCGAAATGCCCCAGGCCAGGGTCAAACATATCTCCGGCCATCAGCTTGAGCGTGCCGCTCAAATGCGCAGGTTGGCGCTGCTTGGCGATTGTGATGAGCTTCGGCGAGATATCCACCGCCACAACATCGGCGCCAGCCTGGGCCAATTGAAAGGCCAAAGCCCCTGTGCCGCAGCCCGCATCTAACACACGCGCCCCGCGCAAATCCGCAGGCAATTGCGACCGCAAGAGCTGTCTCATCCGTTCGCGACCGGCGCGCACAGTGGCACGAATGCCCGACACAGGCGCGTCTGAGGTCAACCTTTCCCAGGTCTTTGTCGCGGTGCGATCAAAGTAGGTTTCAACAGTGTTGCGGGTCGATTCATAGGTCATCAGTCAAATCCAAGCAGCTCAAAGATTTCGCGATCAGGCAAAGGTGCCGGCGCAAGTGGTAGCGTGCCGTTCCAAAGCGTTTCGGCCAGACGCATATATTCTTTGCGCACCTGAACGATTTCTTCGTCATCGGGCATTTCAAACAGAGTCTTCTTTTTCAGGCGAGACCGGCGTATCGCGTCGAGATCCGGCATATGGGCAATTCGGTTGAAGCCCACAGTCTTGCAATAGCGGTCCACTTCGTCAGTGTCTTTCGACCGATTGGCGACACAGCCTGCAAGCCGTACTTTATAGTTGGCAGATTTCGCCTGAACCGCGGCAATGATCCGGTTCATCGCATAGATGCTGTCAAAATCATTGGCGGTGACAATCAAAGCCCGATCCGCATGCTGCAATGGCGCCGCAAACCCGCCGCAAACCACATCCCCGAGCACATCGAAAATCACGACATCCGTGTCTTCAAGCATATGATGTTGCTTGAGCAGTTTCACCGTTTGCCCAACAACATAGCCACCACAACCCGTCCCCGCAGGTGGCCCGCCGGCTTCGACGCATTTCACACCATTATATCCCGTCGCAACGTAATCTTCGGGACGAAGCTCTTCGGAGTGAAAATCCACGCTTTTGAGAATATCAATCACGGTAGGTTGCAAGGTGCCCGTCAATGTGAATGTGCTGTCATGCTTGGGATCACAGCCAATTTGCAGCACGCGCTTTCCCATTTTGGAAAAGGCCGCCGAGAGGTTTGACGAGGTGGTTGACTTGCCAATGCCACCCTTGCCGTAAACGCTGAATACTTTTGCACCCTCAATTTTCGCGGTTTCGTCCTGGTGCACCTGCACCGACCCTTCGCCGTCACCGGTCAAATTGGGGATATTTCTATCAAGTGGGCTCATGTCTGTAGTCCCTTTCTATAACTGCGTTTTGGGTCATTCGGCTGCAATGCCCTCAAGTTGATCTTCAATGGCATCCGCGGCACTTTGCAGCGCGGCCAAAGTGGTTTCGTCTGGTTTCCAATAGGCACGATCTGACGCTTCCAGCAGGCGATTTGCCATGCGCATGGAGGCTTGCGGGTTCAAAGCAGACAGGCGTTTGCGCATGTCTTCATCCAAAACAAATGTTTCAGACAGCTCTTGATACACCCATTCATCAACCTTCCCTGTGGTGGCCGACCAGCCAACGGTATTGGTGATATGCGCCTCAATCGCGCGCACGCCTTCATGACCATGCTGCAGGAGCGGTTCATAAAATTTCGGATTTAAACTGCGCGCGCGGGTCTCCAACGCAACCTGTTCGCGCAGCGTCCGCACCTGCGCGCCACCCCGGGTTTGATCCCCGATATAAACAGGCGTTTCCACCCCGCCCTTGGCCCGCTTCACAGCCGCCGCAATACCGCCGAGCGTGTCAAAATAATGATCCACTGTGGTGACACCAAGCTCAACTGATTCAAGGTTCTGATAGGCCAGCTCCACATTCTTCAATGTGTCTTGCAGCAATTGTGATTGCTGACTGGCTTCGCCATCCTTGCCATAGGCAAAACTTTTACGCGCTTGATAGGCATCAGCAAAATCGCTGTCGTCTTTGAAAGCGGAGCTGTCGACCAATTGGTTCACATTTGAACCATAGGCCCCTTCGGAGTTGGAAAAGACCCGCAGCGCGGCTGTTTCTAGGCTGCAGTTTTGAGCCTGAGAAAACTCGAGAGCATGGGCGCGAATGGGATTCATCTCTAAGGGCTCATCGGCCATCGCGCATTGCAAGGCGGCATCGGCCAGCATTTTGGTTTGCAGCGGCAACAAATCGCGGAAGATACCCGAGAGGGTGATCACCACATCAATCCGTGCCCGCCCCAGCTGTTCAAGCGAGATCAGATCCGCACCACACAAACGGCCATTGGCGTCAAACCGCGGCTTTGCGCCCATCAGCGAAAGCGCCTGCGCGATCGGCCCACCGTTAGATTTAATATTGTCAGACCCCCAGAGCACCAATGCAACGGTCTTGGGCAACCCCTCATGCGTGCGCAACAACTCTGCCGCCTGCTGCGCGCCATCCTGCATGGCAAAAGCCGTCGGCATCCGGAAGGGATCAAAGGCGTGAATATTCCGACCTGTCGGCAGAATATCTGGCGCGCGGATGACATCGCCGCCAGGAACCGGCTTGATAAATTGGCCATTTAATCCGCGCATCATTCCATCCAGCTCTTGGCTGGACTGCAAATGGGCTCTGGCCACCTGGCGTGCTTGTAGCGTGTCAAAACTCATCAGATCCAGCAAAGTTTCGATTTTATGCGCGGGCAGTTTTTGACCGATGATATGCAACCCATCGGGAATCAAAGCGTCTTCGGTTTCCAAAAGGGTAATCCAAAGCCGGTTCAAATCTGTCCCGTCCAGATGCACAATCTCGGCCTGCGCCGCAATCAACGCCTCCAAAGGCTCGCAGGCCGCATCGCCCGGAGGCAGGGCCCGCCACTTGCTCAGGCTGTCTTTTAAATCAGCCAGACCGCGATAAAGACCAGAGGCCTGTAACGGTGGCGTGAGATGGGTGATTGTAATGGCATTGCTGCGACGCTTCGCCAAAGTTGCCTCTGAGGGATTATTGGCTGCGTAAAGATAGATATTGGGCATATTGCCAATCAGCCGATCTGGCCAATCCTTGCCACCACAGCCGTTTTGCTTGCCCGGCATAAATTCCAATGCCCCATGCATCCCAAAATGCAAAAGCACATCGGCCTTATGCTGATGCTTCATGAATTGATAGAACGCGCTGAACGCATGGGTGGGTGCAAACCCGCGTTCAAAGAGGAGGCGCATCGGATCGCCCTCATAGCCAAAGGTTGGCTGCACCCCGACGAAAACTTTTCCAAACTGCGCACCAAGAATGTAAAGATCGCTGCCATTGGACTGAATGCGCCCTGGCGCAGGGCCCCAGGTCTCTTCGATCTCTTGCAGCCAGGGCGTATGGGTCACGATGTAATCGGCTGAGACTTTAGCCGCGACATTGGCCTCCTGCCCATAGATCGACGCATTGCCCTTCAAGATGACCTCGCGCAGATCGTCAACCGTTTCGGGTGGCGTCACATCATAGCCATTTTCAGCCATTGTCTGCAAAGTATTATGCAGACTTTCAAAGACCGACAGATAGGCCGCCGTGCCAATCGCGCCGGCATTCGGTGGAAAACCAAAAAGCACGATCCCAACATTTTTGTCAGAGTTTTCTTTGCGCCGCAAAACCGCAAGGTTTCGGGTTTTTTCGACCAACGCATCAATACGCTCTGGGCAGGGCGCCATGGCTTTTACCGTGCCTGCCGCTTTGCAGGCGTAAGCGCAGCCATCACAGCCATCCGGCCCGTGCCGACCTGCAAACACGGTCGGATTTGTGGCCCCATCAATTTCGGGCAAAGCCACAAGGATTGTCGCCTCAATCGGGCTCAAGCCTTGGCCACCATTGGCCCATTGGGACAGGGTTTGAAATTCCAAGGGTTGCGCGGCGATATAGGGCACATCGAGCGCGCTCAGGAGTTCTACAGCCGCCTCGCTGTCATTATAGGCGGGCCCACCTACCAGAGAAAAGCCCGTCAATGAGACCAAAGCATCGATCTTCCCCATGTGATAGGCTTGGATTGCTGGCCGGCTGTCGAGCCCTCCAGCAAAGGCCGGTATGACCCGCATCCCCGCCGCTTCAAAACGCCGAATGACATGGTCAAAATGCGCCGTATCACCGGCCAAAATGTAACTGCGCAACATGGCCAACCCAATTGTTGGGCCTGTACCCTCTTGCGGCAGATCCGCAATATCTGTGGTGATATGGTGGCCGGGCAGGTCTGGATGATAAAGGCCCACTTCGGGGTATTCGACAGGCGCCGGGGCCGCAACGCCGCGCCATTCCGGCCGGGATGCGTAGCGCGAAATCAAAAAGCGCACGAGGCTTTCAATATTATCGTCAGATCCACCGAGCCAATATTGCATGGTCAAGAACCACGCCCGCAGATCCTGACTCTTGCCAGGAATAAGGTTCAGAATTTTGGGAATCCGGCGCAGCATCTTTGCCTGGCCTTCGCCCGTGCTGCCAGATTTCTTCGCAGGCTTCAGCTTCTTCAAGAACCCCATCACACCAGAGGCGGGCCGCATCATGTCCAGCTCACCCATTTTGGTCAGCTGCACAATTTCCTGATCGGCGATTATACCCACCAAAGCATCACAGGCCGCACGCCGCGCTTTTAGGTCTGGCAAAATAGCCTGCACGTGATCTTCGAGAAACAGCACGGAGGACACAATCAAATGCGCCGTCTCAATATCTGCTTTGGCCAAGGCCAAGGCCTCTGGATCTTTGGCCCATTCGGCGGCGGCATGTATTTTGAGTTGCAAGCCTGGAAAATCGGTTGCCAGCTTGGGCAAAGCCCGCGCTGCAGGACCGGCCGCGTGGCGGTCCAATGTCAGCAACACGACATTATACGAAGGATATGTCAGCTCATCGCGCATAAAAGGCCTTCGCTTCATACAGGGTATCAACAGAGATTTCCGACAGCCCTTGCGAGGTTGCGTAGGTCTCGGTGTTGCGGCGGGCCTTGCCGCGCACGAAAAATGGGATCTTCTTCAACTCTTTTTCAGCTTCCGCCAACCAAATCGCCACATCGCCGCCGGTGCTTAAAGCCAAGGATTGCTCTTGCGCTGCTGGCACCTGCACCGATGCTGTGCCCGAGGGTTGGTGTCCACCATGATGACTGGGACCTGCGGCATCATTGAATTCAAAGTCTTCTCGGAACATATGCAGCAAATGTTCTTCCAGACCCATGACCAGCGGATGGATCCAGGTGTCAAAGATTACATTTGCACCCTCAAACCCCATTTGCGGCGAATAGCGCGCAGGGAAGTCTTGCACATGCACCGGAGCCGAAATAACAGCGCAAGGGATACCCAGCCGCTTTCCAATATGGCGCTCCATTTGCGTGCCTAAAATCATTTCGGGCTGTAGCGCTTCGATGGTTTTTTCGACCAACAAATAATCATCCGTGATCAGCGCTTCGACGCCAAACTCTTTTGCAATTGTCCGAATATCGCGTGCGTATTCACGATTATAGCATCCGAGCCCCGCAACCTCGAAGCCCATCTCATCCCGCGCGATCCGCGCGGCGGCTTTGACATGGGTGCCATCGCCAAAAATAAACACCCGCTTGCCGGTCAAATAGGTGCTGTCCACTGAGCGTGACCACCAGGTTTGCCGCAAGGCTTGACTGTCTAGCGGGGCGGTACTGCCGCTCAGCGCACGGACTTCCGTGATAAAATCATGCGTCGCGCCGGCCCCAATGGGAACGATTTTCGTGTAGGGTTGATCGAATTCTTTTTCACAATACCGCGCAGCCGTTTCACCGGTTTCAGGATATAACAGCACATTGAAATGCGCCTTTCCCATCTGCGCAATATCGCTGGGTGTGGCACCCATGGGCGCGGTGACATTCACCTCAATACCAAGCTCAAACAAGAGATTTGTAATCTCAGCCACATCGTCGCGATGCCGAAACCCCAGGGCGGTGGGCCCAATGATATTGCAGCTGACACGCTCTGTTTTAGCTTGTGGCTTGGCCAAATGTTTGACCAATTGGAAGAACGTCTCATCCGCCCCAAAATTCTCTTTGCGCTGATAGCTGGGCAACTCAAGCGGGATGACGGGAATGGGAAGCCCCATGGTTTCTGCGAGACCGCCGGGATCATCTTGAATGAGTTCAGCCGTGCAAGAAGCGCCCACGATAATCGCCTCAGGTTGGAACCGGTCATATGCATCCTGGCAGGCTTTTTTGAACAAACCCGCTGTATCCGCGCCCAGATCCCGCGCCTGAAATGTGGTGTAAGTCACCGGCGGACGGTGGTCGCGGCGCTCAATCATCGTGAACAACAAATCGGCATAGGTATCGCCCTGGGGCGCGTGCAGAACATAATGAAGCTTTTTCATACCCGTGGCGACGCGCATCGCGCCAACATGGGGCGGGCCTTCATATGTCCAAACGGTGAGCTTCATTCCGCAGCCACCTTCAAAATAGATTTACGCCGCAGGGGTCGGGCGAAAAGAGCGGCAAGATCACCGGCTTGTTCATAGAAATGTACGGGCGTGAAAACCAACTCAATGGCCCATTTGGTGGCGAACCCGTCCGCTTCAAGCGGATTGGCCAAACCCAAGCCACAAACAGTCAAATCCGGATGCGCCGCGCGGCAGCGATCCAGCTGGAGGTCAACATCTTGACCTTCGGAAATTTGCGGACCCGTGGGCAAAAGATCCAAATCCGGTCCATGCAAAGCGTCGTGGATATAGGGCGAGCCAACTTCCAGCGCGGTCATCCCACATTCCCGGGTCAAGAAGCGCGCCAATGGGATTTCCAATTGACTATCGGGAAAGAAAAACACGGATTTATCATTGAGCGGCACGGCGGCCTGGCTGATCGCTTGACGGGCCCGGCGTCGGGGTGCCTCAGTCACGCGATCAAACAGCGCGCGCGGAATGTTGAATTCCTCAGCAATAGCCGACAACCAGGCGGTGGTGCCCTCTTCACCAAAGGGGAACGGAGCCGCAATATGGCGTGCGCCGCGGCGGATCAAGGCCGCATGGGTGTCACCCAAGAATGGCTGGGTCAGGGCAAAAACCGTATTGGGACCAACGGCAATTTCATCTTCGATCGTACGAGCCGGCAAAATACGCAACGGGCCAATGCCAAGATCGGTCAGAAGCGCCACCATTTGATCTTCCACCACATCGGGCAAGGCGCCAACGACAATCAATTCCCGTGCGTCGGTTGACGGCAAAACGGGGACCATAGCCGCCAAACACGCATCCTCCCCCTGGGTAAAGGTGGTTTCGATGCCAGAGCCAGAATATTCCAAAACGCGGACTCTGGGGGCATAAGTCTGGGTCAACCGCTCGGCGGCGCGGTTCAGATCAAGCTTGATCACCTCGGAAGGGCACGACCCAACAAGAAACAGCTGCCGAATGTCGGGGCGCCGCGCCAAAAGCTCTTCGACGGTGCGATCCAGCTCTGCTTGCGCGTCTTTCAGCCCGGCCAAATCTGCCTCTTCCAGAATCGCGGTACCGAATCGTGGCTCAGCAAAGATCATGACCCCTGCCGCAGACTGCAGCAGGTGCGCACATGTGCGCGATCCAACAACGAGAAAGAACGCGTCTTGGATCTTTCGATGCAGCCAAATGATGCCGGTCAAGCCGCAAAATACCTCGCGCTGTCCGCGCTGCTTCAACACCGGTGCGGTTCGACATCCTGTTGCGGGCGGCGGGGGCATATGTTCAGTCACGAGGCGGCCTCCATCTGAAGGCGCGCGGCGCGTAATTTCCATAAAAACTGCCCGGCATTCACCACATAGGTGGCATAGGCCGCCAGGATGATCAGAACCAAAGTATCGGCAGGGATGGTGCCTTGAATTAATCCATAAAGATAAAGGCTATGCAGGGCGATGACACCAAAACTGACCACATCCTCCCAAAAGAATGCTGGTGCAAAAAGCCATTGCCCGAAAACCACTTTCTCCCAAATCGCGCCCGTGATCATGATGAGATAAAGCAGCAAGGTTTTTGCAATGATTGAGAGGGTCATAATCTCATAGCCCAGACCGGTTACCATGTAACGGATGACCAGAACGAGGGAGACCAAAAAGACCAAGAATTGCAAAGGCGCGAGAATGCCCTGAACCGTCGTCCAAACCGTTCTGTCACGCCGACTGCGCTGGTCCTGAGTATAGAGGCCAGAGGGTTGCAAATTTTGTGACGCGGTCATTGTCATTCGGGTTTCCAATTCGCCAATAGGCTGGTCAAAATTTGGCAGGCGCGGCGCAGTCTGTCAACTTTGATTTACACTTATTGGCAGAATTCTTGTCTAAATATTTTTACTTTCCCGGAAAATGCGGCGTTTCACCGACGGTTTCCCGAATTATGTAACAAATTATTGACAATTGCGCCCCAATGCCCGAGCATCTCTGTCATCTTTGATAGGGACTGAGGTCATGGTGACCTACTGCCAGTATTCGGAAGGTCATCGTGACTCATCACCAACACACAAATTTAGTGAATATAGGGGATGAAGCCGCCCGGGTAGCTCAGGTGGCTATTAAGGTTTTGGCGAGCAGTTTAAGTCATGCCAGCAGCCTGGAAGCGCGCGCGCCATTGGCCCCTGCAATCAGTACAAGCCAAGCCGCCCAACGCTTGTTCGATGCCTCTCTCAATCCGAAAAACGCAGCCGTTTCGACAGCTATTCAAGAGCTACAAGCCGCAAGATTTTCGGACTTTACCCTATTTTCAGAGATTATACCCGCAGCCGTCTGCCAATTGGGCCGGGCCTGGGAGGAGGACGCGCTTTCCTTCTTCGCCATGACGCTCGGCGCGAGTCGTCTGCAGATTGCTGTGCACGGTCTTTCAGAACGAGAGGTTCCGGAAGGCGTGAATTACCTGAGTAAAAATTTGAGTTTGTTAATTATCGTCCCGGAAGGAACACAACATACATTAGGTGCGATTATCCTAGGCAAGACACTAAGATGTGTTGGCGCACGCGTTAAGTTGGAGATGGATGTCACCGCCAATCGAGTTCATCAGATTGGCGCAGGTGAGCAATTCGACGGCGTGTTTATTTCTGCGTCAGCACGCGACAGTGCCGAAAAATTATCTGAAATAATTTCAAATGTTAGATGTAATTGGAGCACAGCAAAGGTTATTCTTGGAGGCGGCATTCTGAGCGCTCAAATTAACCTTGATGCGGTTACGGGAACAGATTACAAAACCAACGACTGGAAAGCCGCGGTTGCTCAATGCTTTTGAAAGTTAAAGTCCAGATATTTGACAGTACGATTGCCACGTGGGTGCATCTAGAAATGCAAATTGAACGAAGGACTTTTGCAAATGACGTCGCATGGTAAAACAGAATGGGCCGATCGCCTTATTCCCAATTTGGATCAATCTGCCACAGCGGATTTAATTTCGCGCCTGTGTGATTTTGCTTTTATCATCTCGAGTGATGGCGAGATCACGCAAACCGTGACCAGCCCTTTTTTGGCGCCAAAATTGGATTTGACCCCGTGGACTGGTCTGCAGTTTAAAGACACGCTCACCAAGGAATCTGTGCCAAAGTTTGAGGCTCGGCTTGCCGAGTTTCAAAAGGGCCAAAAAGAGGTGCGGCCCGTTGAGTTGAACCATCGCGCCACCGACCAACAAGCTGAATTGCCCGTTCGCTATACCTATCATTCTGGCGCAGCGGACGGATCTACATTGCTTTTGGGTTCGGATTTGCGGCCCGTCGCAGAAATGCAGCAACAGCTGGTGGAAGCACAGATCGCTCTTGAAAACGACTACGACGCGCGCCGGGAGCATGAAATCCAGCTCAGAGTCTTGATGGACTCATCCGACGTTGCAACGGTGTTCATCACACTCGAAACAGGCGCCATTGTATCATGCAATAGCGCTGCTGAGATTCTACTCGGACGGCCGCGCAACGAGTTGATTGACGCCTCCTTCGCCTCGGAATTTGAAGACGAAGGTCTGACGAGCCTGATCGACCGAATGGTGACCGCTGCCTCTGATGCCTCCATGGGGGCCATTTTGGCAAAATCGGCGCTGGGCGGCCGGTCCTACCGCATCGACCCCACATTGTTCCGTGGCGCAACCTCGCAAATGTTGCTGTGTAAAATTGAGCCAGAGGAGCCCGCCCAGGAACCTGTGGACCAACTGGCAACGCATTTGGTCAGCTTTTTCCACAAAGGGGTCGACCCAATTGTGTTCATAAATATGTCCGGTCAGATTTTGAGTGTGAACGAGGCCTTTGTCTCTTTGGCCAATGTAACCCATGCGCAAACCCTGAGTGGACGCAGCATGTCCGAGTTCTTTTCCCGTGGATCGGTCGATCTCAACGTAATTTTGGAAAGCGCCCGCCGCAATGGTAAGATGCGGCTCTATTCGACAAAGGTTTTGAACGAGCATGGGGACGAGCGCCCTGTTGAAATTTCCACAACGCAAATTCGCACAGAACGTGAGCCAATTTGTGTTCTGCTCCTGCGCAACGCCCGCAGGGTCGAGGCGATCTCAACACCCACCAGTCAAATGTCGGAAGCAGAGATTAATTCTGTAGTTGAGCTGATTGGCAGCCAGTCCCTCAAAGATATTGTCGCGCGCAGCACCGATGTGGTTGAAAAAATGTGTATCGAAACCGCGATTGGCATGACCTCGAACAACCGCGTCGCCGCAGCTGAGATGCTCGGACTGTCGCGGCAATCGCTCTATGTGAAGTTACGCAAATACGACCTCGTGTGAGCGATTAATTCACGTCTTATCCTGTGATAGACGCGTAAAATGCGCCCTAGCATCCTCCATGGTGACAGCGATCCCGTCGACACCCATGAGCTCCAAAATAGGTCGAAACTCGTCTACCTCTTGGCCGCAAATCACGATGGACAGATGCGGCGCGCAAACGTGCAGCGCGACAATCAGCTGTGACAGCGCCTCAAGCGAATGTTCCCCGCTGAAAGACAGGCCCACCATACGGCTTGAGATCTGTGCGATTTCAGCAAGCAGATCATCGTGTGACAAGCCTATCAATAGAGAAATATTCCACCCATCAGTTCGGAAAAAATCTGCGGCCATACGAACCCCAAGCGTATGGGTCTCCCCTGGCACGGAGGCGAAAATAACCGCCGGCTCTTCGGCGGGCGCGGAGGTCTCAAACATATGCCGCATTGACCGCATAATCGCAAAAATGCGGCCTGAACCAACCGTGACCTGCGCAAATGTAATATGATCGCTGTTCCACATATCACCCAATTGTCGCGCAGCAGGCGCCAATAAATTGACGTAGATATCTTCTGCCGGACGACCAGCCTCGCGTTCCGCGGCAATGATCTGTGCGGCGCTTTTGGGACTATCGGAGGCAAGAGCCGTGCTGAATGCCAGCAACTCCTCTTGCGACACCGGACGGGCCACCGCCGCCGCCACAGTCCTCGACGCCACGCGTAAAATCACTTCGCGTGCCAGGCTGGCGACCAAATCTTCCGGCAGCTTTTTGCTGAGTTCAAATATATTTGTTTCGCTGTTGTGATACACTTCCCATTCGAAGGCATCTGTCGACTGCACTCCTGAAGCGGAGCCTTGTTGTTTCGACATTCATGTGTCCCCTATCACTCTCTACTCACATGGACACCGGTATTCACACTGCATCGAATTGCGAAGCGACAGGGCCCTTGGCGAGAGGGCCGATCAGTTCAAATCGAAAGAGGGCTACACAGCTTTTTAGCACTGCTCCCGTACAGCAGGTTCCATGTTAAAACTCGGTCTTATCCTCCAGAATATTCACTTTATCGTAAAAACGCAGGCTGAACGCCAGATCATAAAGCTATCATTTCTTAAGCAGAAGTTAGTTTACGTTGTTGACGTCCGATCAAAACCATCGTCATCGGTAAAATCTTTAGAGCACAGAACACACTGCAGCATAATTAGGGAAAATACATAGGTAATAATACTTACTTCGCTTAGCCAAACATGCGGATCAAATCTACAATCCCGCGGGTCCGTGTTTTTTCGCGTATGCGGGCGCGATGCGCTTCGATTGTGCGCTGGCTCACATTGAGATCTACGGCAATCTCTTTGTTGAGCTTGCCTTTGAGCAGATGCTCCAAGACCTCGCGCTCTCGATCCGTTAAAGAGCGCAGACGTTGTGCAATAATTTTCTGCGAAAGACGGTTCGGCTCTCGATCAAATATGAGCTCCGAAGCAGTGCCTATCGCCTCAAGCAATCGGGACTGAGGCGACGGCTTTTCGATGAAGTCCACAGCGCCCACTTGTAACGATTGTACGGCACTGGGCACATCGCCATGGGCGGTTAGGATCACAATGGGAATATCCAATCCGTTGGAGGCGAGATAGTCTTGCAGCTCGCTTCCTGACATCCCAGGCAAATGCAGCTCCATAACCACACAGGCTTTGAGGTCTGGATCAAACAGTTTCAAGAACTGCTCAGCTGAACCGCAGGGAATCGTGGCATAGCCCTCTGCGCTTAAAACTGCTGTTTGGGCGTCCAGCGCCCGTGGATCGCCATCCACAACATAAATGGAGATAGGCTCATGCGGCATGTACCAACCCCGCCGAGAAGGGAGCGCCGCAGATGGCAAGGTATGGCCATAGATCCATCACCAGGCTAATCTGCCGATAGGTCTCGGGGCGCAACCGCAGGGTTCAGCTGTGCAACCCGGTAATTTAATGCAGCCGCTATGGTGACCCAGAGAATATAGGGCAGAAAAGCCAGGCCTGCGGCCCGGTCCAGCTCAAACATCGCTAAGGTGGCTCCCAATACAGAGACCCACAAAGGCAGCATCACCAATAGCGCTCCACGCAATCGCCGCAGCCCAAAAAATACCGGCGTCCATAGGGTCGAGAAGCCGGCCTGCATAGCCCAAAAGGCCAGGGCAATGGCATTTCCCTCCATATCCGCCACGCGGGCACCCGCGAAGGAAACTGAAAAATAGATCGTTGTCCAAGCCAAGGGAAAGGCCCAGTTCGGCGGAGTCCAGACCGGTTTGTTGAGCGCCTGATACCAGCGACCTGGTTGAAACAAAGCCCCAGTTGCACCAGCGGCAAAACATGTGACCAACAAAATGACAAACACGAAAACATCCATGCATTATACATAGGGAGCAATCTTCCAGCTGACCAGCGAATTCATTGGCCGAGGATGGCGCTCTAAAGCTCCGCACAACGAATTCTGAGCCTGTTTTTCAAACTCGGTAATATAGCGCTTGTATATCAATGATCACTTATATATAAAAATGAGAATATCAAATACGCCATAACAATGGGGCCAACTATGGAAACCGAGTTCACACCACTTCTGTCACTTTTGGGCGGCGGCCTTATTGGCGCTTCGGCTGTTTTACTAATGGCGACCCATGGTCGTATTGCGGGAATCAGCGGCATTCTATCACGCATGCTCCCCCCCACCGGCAAAGATCAGTCACTCCCACAGGGTCTGATCTTTTTGATCGGTCTGTTGCTCGCCGCACCCATTTGGATCGTGATCAACGGACAAGCTCCGCTGCAAAGCGTTTCAAACAACCTGCCGCTTTTGGCCCTCGCCGGCGCTCTGGTCGGTTTTGGATCCGTCTGGGGCAATGGCTGCACGAGTGGCCACGGGGTATGCGGCATTTCCCGCCTCTCCGGTCGCTCGATTGTTGCGACATTAACCTTCATGAGCACCGGTTTTATCGCCGTCCTGCTGCTTCGTCACGTTTTTGGAGGCTAAAGCCATGAAAAACCTCGTTACACTTCTGTCCGGTCTTATGTTTGGCTTCGGCCTGTTACTGTCGGGCATGGCCAATCCCGCCAAGGTCCAAAACTTTCTCGACCTCTTCGGCACCTGGGATCCCAGCCTTGCCTTTGTTATGGGCGGCGCGATTGCTGTCACCATGCCAGGGTTTTGGCTGGTCACCCGGCGCAGCAAGCCGTTTTTCAACGACGTCTTCCATCTGCCCACCCGCACGGACTTCGACGCACGTTTGATCACAGGTGCAGCAATATTTGGCGTAGGTTGGGGTTTGGGCGGATTTTGCCCCGGTCCAGCAATGACGGCTCTGCCGCTGGCCGCGGAAGGCACGCTGATCTTTGTCGCCACTATGTTGACAGGGATGGCAGCCTCAAAATACGTTCTCCAACGGCGAGACAACCAGGTTTAAACTTCGGCGACGATAAGTAATTTAGAAAGGTGATCAAATGTCTGACACAAAACTGAACACGCTAGAACAGCCGGAAGTCATGGCCTTCTTTGATGCGCAAACCAACACCATCAGCTATATTGTGAAGGATCCGAGCAGCACCGCCTGCGCCGTGATCGATTCCGTCATGAATATGGACTACGCGGCCGGACGGATTACCTTCGAAAGCGCCGATGAGATCGTCAAGACAATCAAAGATCAGGGCCTTGAGCTACAATGGATCATTGAAACCCATGTGCACGCCGATCACCTTTCCGCAGCCCCCTATTTGCAAGAGCAATTGGGCGGCAAGATCGGCATCAGTGAGAAAATCATCCAGGTGCAGGACACCTTTGGCAAGATCTTCAATGAAGGAACCGCATTCCAACGCGATGGATCACAATTTGATGCGCTGTTTGAAGATGGGGACAGCTATCATGTGGGGCAAATGCAAGCCACCGTCATCGCCACACCTGGCCATACTCCGGCCTGTATGGTGCATGTCATGGGCGATGCGGCTTTTGTCGGCGACACTTTGTTTATGCCCGATGGTGGATCAGCGCGCGCTGATTTCCCCGGTGGCGATGCAGGGATCCTATATGATTCCATTCAAAAAGTGTTGAGCCTGCCGGATGAAACGCGCTTGTTTATGTGCCATGACTACGGCCCCAATGGGCGCGACATCAAGTGGGAAACCACCGTGGCAGAAGAACGCGCCTTCAACATCCATGTTGGTGGTGATGCGACCCGCGAATCCTTTGTTAAAATGCGTACCGAGCGCGACGCCACTTTGGCGATGCCAAAGCTGATTATTCCAGCCCTGCAAGTCAACATGCGCGCAGGCGAAGTTCCTACAGATGAAGACGGGCACCCGAGCCTGAAAGTACCAATCAACTCTTTATAAAGCCGCCACCCATTTTTGAAACACAATTGCCCGGTTGATACGCGCGGCAAAAGGATAAGCTATGTCTATGAAAAAGCTCTCAGATCAGTTCTATGTTGGACCCCAGATTGAAATTGATGATATTGAAGATATTCAAATCTCTGGCATCAAATCAGTTATTTGCCTGCGCCCTGATGGCGAGGGGCCCGATCAGCCCGCGTTTGACACCCTGAAAACTCAAGCCGCCACTTTGGAGCTTGCAGCCCATTACCTGCCCATCATTCCCGGTCAGATCTCTGAAGAACAAATCGCGGAATTTGCGGATATGGTCAGCAAGAGCACCGGGCCCATTTTCGCCTATTGCCGCAGTGGTATGCGCGCGACCGCCCTTTGGGCCTTGCATCAAGCCCAAACTGGGCAATCCGTGGATGAGATTCTCGCGGCTGCAAAATCGGCCGGACATGATCTGACGGCACTCATCCCAAGGCTTTCTGCGGCCGCCCTTTAGCCCAGATTTCTATCACCCGTCTCGCATGACCGGAACACGCACATGAAACTCACATCAATGCTCGCCCCATATCTGCCCATTCTAACATGGGGCAGAACTTACAATCGCGGGTCTTTGACCAATGACCTCACCGCTGCAGTGATTGTGACCATCATGTTAATTCCGCAATCCTTAGCCTATGCCATGCTCGCGGGTCTACCGCCGCAAATGGGTCTCTACGCATCCATCTTGCCGATCACCCTTTATGCAATATTTGGCACCAGCCGGTCTTTAGCCGTGGGCCCCGTGGCGGTCGTGTCCTTGCTCACAGCAGCATCTATCTCACGCATCGCTGCACCCGGCAGTGAAGACTATATCTTTGCAGCCATCGCCCTGGCCTTTTTGTCAGGTGTGTTCTTGGTGGCAATGGGGGTGTTTCGTTTGGGGTTCATGGCCAATTTCCTGTCCCATCCCGTCATTGCTGGTTTTATCACAGCCTCTGGCCTGATCATCGCTGCCAGCCAACTGAAGGCAATTTTAGGCATTCAGGCAGAGGGCCATAATTTGGTTCAATTGGCAGAGTCTCTTTGGGCACATCGGCAGGACATCAATTGGATCACCGCGCTCATCGGCAGCCTTACAACAGCCTTTCTCTTCTGGGTGCGCAAAGGTTTGCTGCCGCTCTTATTGACGCTGGGTCTGACCGAACCTGTCGCAAAAATTATGGCCAAAACGGGGCCAGTTGCCGCAATTGTTGCCACCACCGCCCTCGTGTGGCTGCTCGATCTGCAAAACTTGGGCGTAAAAATAGTTGGCGCAGTGCCGCAGGGTCTGCCGCCACTGACAATGCCAAAATTTTCGCTTGATCTGTGGAGCAGCCTTCTAACATCAGCCGTTTTGATTTCAGTCATTGGGTTTGTTGAATCCATCTCTGTTGCGCAAACTCTTGCAGCAAAAAAGCGCCAGCGGATTGATCCAGACCAAGAGCTCATCGGCCTTGGCGCCGCCAATATTGGTGCGGCCTTCACTTCAGGCTTTCCCGTGACGGGCGGGTTTTCACGGTCAGTCGTCAATTATGACGCCGGCGCCGAAACTCCCGCGGCCGGGGCCTATACGGCTGTTGGTTTGATCTTCGCCTCTTTGTTTTTGACACCTCTCATCTTCTTTTTGCCCAAAGCCACATTGGCCGCGACGATCATTGTCGCCGTGCTCTCTTTGGTAGATTTCAAAATCTTGGGAAAAGCCTGGCGCTATTCAAAGGCCGATTTCACAGCCGTCGCGACCACAATGGCCATAACGCTGGTTGTCGGCGTTGAAACTGGGGTGATTGCTGGGGTTTTGGTTTCGATTTTGATCCATCTCTATAAATCCTCCAGACCCCATATCGCAACCGTCGGGCAAGTGCCAAATTCAGAACACTACCGCAATGTTCTGCGCTATGATGTCATCACCCAGCCTCACATTTTGACAATTCGCGTGGATGAAAGCCTCTATTTCGCCAATGCGCGCTTCTTAGAAGATCACCTACTTGCCCGCGCCACCCAGCAGCCACAATTGCGCCATGTGGTTTTGATGTGCTCTGCCGTGAATGATATTGATATGAGCGCGTTGGACTCCTTAGAGGCGGTCAATAAACGGCTTGAAGATATGGGCGTGTCTTTCCATCTGTCCGAGGTTAAGGGGCCGGTCATGGATCGATTGACGGGAACGGAGTTTCTCGAGCAGCTCACGGGAGATATTTTCCTGAGCCAAAAACGGGCCATGGACCAGCTTACCCCTTTGACTTGACCCACCCCAACCTATGATGCAGTCATTAACCCATCATATGAAGGGTGCGCATTATGACATCAGAGCTATTGTTCACTGGCCCAGAACTTTGCAAATTTGAAGCCCATGAGGTTGTTGCCCTGTTGAAAGCCAGGGAAATTTCCTCGTCAGATCTGATAGATGCAGCTTTGACGCGCATTGCCCAAACCGGCCCATTGATCAATGCCACACCTACGCTTTGTGAAGCGCGGGCGCGTGCTGTGGATTTATCAAGCCGAGACAGCACCCCGGCCGGTTGGCTGGCGGGCTTGCCGATCACAATCAAAGATCTCAACGCCGTCGCCGATGTCCGCACAACATTTGGAACCAAAGGGCTGGCGGGTTTCATACCGCAAAAAAGCGATCCTTTGGTGGACCAATTGGAACAGCGTGGGGCGGTCATTTTAGGCAAAACCAACACACCCGAATTTGGCGCAGGTGGTAACACCTTCAATGACGTCTTTGGACAAACACGAAACCCTTGGAATACCGCGCTCAATCCGGGCGGCTCGTCCGGTGGCGCGGCCGCCTCTTTGGCCGCAGGGGAAATTTGGCTGAGCCATGGGTCCGATCACGGCGGCAGCCTGCGCACCCCAGCCGCCTATTGCGGCATCGTGGGTCTGCGCCCAAGCCCGGGCATTGCAGGCGGACCGGGACAGGACGCGGCCTTCATAATTGAAGGGGTGCAGGGCCCAATGGCCCGTTCCGTAAGAGATTGTGCATTGTTTTTGGATGCGATGTCGGGGTTTGATCCACAGATCGCCATGTCCTATCCGGCACCCGAAATTTCCTATCAAGAGGCCGTCATTCGCGCTGACGGAAAGCTGAAAATTGCCTTTGCCCCGGATTTGGGAGGCTTTGGACAGGTCGATCCCGAAATGGCCCAGCATCTTGCCGCGGCAATGCGACAGCTTGAGAAGAATGGCGCACGGATTGAAGAGACCTGCCCTGATCTCACCCATCTTGAGCGCAGCTATCACACACTGCGCGGCCTTATGTGGGCCACGGCGGCAAAACGTCTACCACAGGAGGTCCAAGCGCATTTCAAATCTACGCTCGCTGAAAACACCGCTTTTGGGCAAGCTTTGACTCTGGAAGATATTATCGACGCCAATTTGAATCGCTCCATTCTGTTCAATAATATGCTGAGCCTGTTTGAGACATTCGACGTCCTCGCTTGCCCAACAGTGGGCTGTATGCCGCATTCGGCCTCTGAAGAATGGGTGCATCATGTGGGTGGTGTAGAGCTGACCAATTATATGGATTGGTTGCGCTTTGCCTTTTTGGCCACAACCACCGGCCTGCCCGCGATATCGGTGCCCGTAGGACGCGGTCCGCGCGGCTTGCCGGTGGGGCTGCAACTGATCGGGAAACCACGAGGAGAAGCTGCGCTATTGGCCGCTGCACGACACGTCGAATTAACATTCGGGGGTCCACTTGGTCCAATTGATCCTATCAATCCTTCGTGAATTTAGAAAAAACCACATGTTTTACTGGTCAATGACACGTTAAAATTTGTATAATTTCACGGAAATCACCGGCCTAGATTCGTCTAGGGTATTTTTTGAAGTCTTTAATTTTTGCTTATTATTGGAATGCTATCATGTGGCTCGAAGACCCCATAACAAAACTGGAAAGAGCGGCCCATGCTGCATGGCCAGGTGTTTTGGAGGAGGCGCAACTGCCTATGTTGGGCTGGTCATATGTTTTGCTGTCAAAACGCGAAGAGACAGATCGGGCCCGCATTTCTTATTTGGTAGAGCACCCAAACCACGGGCTGTTCAAATATCGGCTACAACTGCGACCCCGCGCACAGGCCGCCTTTGCCGCACATTATTTGCGATTGGAAAAAGCGTCTCGCGCCTTTCAACGTAGCGAGCGCCTTTCTCTGATCAAACCCATGTGCTTGGACATCGCCAATCAAGCCAGCCTAACGACCTATGCGGAAGGCCTACCCTTTTCTGAGTATATGCGCGATGCCGCAGAGGATAACGCCAGGCAGCTTGAGCTGCTGCAACTGGCTGGAGAATGGTTGGATGCCTATCATCGAACCAAAGTCTCGGAGACCCGCATTTTTCAGCCAAAACATGCGGTGAATTACTACCACGATCTGGGCGAAAAAATTCAGTCGGGAGACCTGAAAGTTGCCGCCAAACCCCTATTTTGCAAGGTGTTGAACGGTTGTCTGAACTAGCAAACAAATATTCCGATCAACAAACTGTATCTGCGGTTCAATATGGCGATTTTCATATGCGCAATCTGATTTTTGATGGCACCTGTTTAACCGGAATCAATATTTCAAAAAACCAACCTGCGCCCGTGGGTCATGACATCGCCCGCCTGTTGCTTGATTATACCGCCATTCTGCGCAGCTCCAAAGAGCTTGAAAGCGGGCAGATCATTCCAGCTGATGCCATTGAGGCGTTTTTCGCGGGCTATAGGCTTGTGGGGCCCAATGACCCGAGTGTCCAATTTTTGCCCTACGCAAAGATTTTAGGCTCATTGGTCAATGTCCCGCAGCGACGCAATGATCGCTCCAAAACCAATCAAAAAACCCTAGAGCGGTTGCGCCCTATTGCGCGGGTGGCCTTCACCTAACAAAATACGCAGGGAATTCTATGAAAGAAATCAGCCCTAAGGCTATTATTTTGTTGATAGAATCGGTGAAACCCACGACAGTATGACCTTGAAGTTTCCTGGGTTGGACCTCATTTGCATCGTATTTTGAGCATAGGACTATGGGCTGTGGCCTGCTTTTTCGGAAGCATAGGCGCGGCACTCGCAGATCCGGTCGAGATGGTGCTGCGCGATGGCTCTTTTTCAGTCTCCGGCGCGCTGATCTCATTCGATGGGGAAAACTATCAAATTCAATCCGAGTATGGGCAATTGACCTTAGCTGCCGATATGGTGGTCTGCCGAGGGGCGGCCTGCCCTGCCGTGAGCGCATCACCCGAAAGCATCGCACTCTCAAGTGACGGATCATTGAATTCGGCGCTGCTCATGCCGCTCATTCAGTCCTTCGCCGAACATCAGGGCTATTCCTATCAGCTGTCAAAAGAGATGCCGGGGCAGGTCACCTTGTTTGACCCGGAAAATGGTACGGCGCTTGCGGTTTTCGCGCTTTCTGATCGCAATAGTCGTGACGCAATTTCAGATATTTTAGAGGGCCGGGCCAATTTGGCACTGACGCTGCGCGCCGCCACGCAAGAGGAGCAAGCCGCTCTCAATGAGGATATGTTCGGCTCCTTAGACCATCCGCAAAACTCTATGGTTTTGGCATGGCAGGATCTTTATTTGTATTCTCAGCCCAGCAATCCCAATAGGTTCATCACGATGAGCCAATTGGTGGCAATGTTGGGCGAGGAGCCCGGGCTTTGGCCACTTACCGCCGGCATTCAATACCCGGCCTTTCTTACAGGAAAAGACGATCAAACTCAGGCGTTGCAGCAACTCTTAAGAGTTTTTGAGCCCCCCCGACCGATGCCGCCCAAAGGCGTAAACACGCCTGGTCGTTTGACGGTGAGCACCGATCAGGTGGCACAAGACACCTTGGTTCAAGTCAGCTTGGGCTGCGATCAACCGATGGCGCCAGCTGACATTCAAGCCCCGGCGCATCCGTTACAAGCGCCGATCTACCTGATCGCCGCACCAAAGAAGATGCAAAGCATAACCCGTGCCTTTTGGGCCTTCTTGCTGACACCCGAAGCGCAGGACGCGGTGCGGACACTGGGTTTCATCAGCCGCAGCCCCAAAAAGACCGAAATTCATGGGCAATCTGGCCTCTTGATCAATGCGATTTTAAACACCGATATGGATATGCGCACCGAAGATCTGCGCCTGGCCGTGCTCAACCTGAATGGCTATGAGCGGATGTCTCTGGCGTTCCGCTTCTTGGAGGGCACGCAGATCATGGATGCTGACTCGCAATCCAACCTCCAATTTCTCAAACGTTTGTTTGTTGCAGGGTATTTTGAGGGGCGCGACGTGATGTTTGTGGGGTTCAGCGACAGCCAAGGGAGCGCGGAAGGCAACGTGCAAATTTCTCTCGATCGCGCCCGCGCTGTACGCGCCACCATCGCGACATTGCTGGATGATGCGCAACTCAGTGATGGGTTCGAAGTTCTTGGATTAGGGGAGGGCTTACCGCTGGCCTGCAATGACACCGCCTGGGGCCAAAATCAAAACCGCCGGGTTGAGATTTGGTTAAAATAAAAGCCCAGCGCCGATCTTATCGGGCGCTAGGCTTCATGCTTTATTCTTGACCCTTTACACCATCCCAAAACCGTTTGACCTTTTTGAAAAAGCCTTGGCTCTCGGGGCTGTTGTCACTTGAGAGCGCCTCAAACTCTTTCAAAATCTCCTTTTGACGCGCCGTCAAGTTTACGGGCGTTTCCACCTGTAGCTCGATGAACATATCACCCACGCCGCCGCCACGCACGGAGGGCATGCCCTTAGAGCGCAAGCGCATTTGCCGGCCGGATTGGCTACCACTTGGGATCTTAACCCGGCTGCGGCCCCCGTCGATATTTGGCACCTCGATATCACCGCCCAATGCAGCGGAGGTCATAGACACGGGCACATTGCAAAACAGGTTGTTGCCCTCGCGTTCAAAAATCTGGTGATCGGCCACCTCGATAAAGATATAGAGATCGCCTTGAGGTCCACCGCGTGCCCCCGCCTCGCCTTCGCCCGACAGGCGAATGCGCGTGCCGGTTTCGACACCCGCCGGGATATTGACGGATAGCGCCCGGTCTTTCTCAACCCGCCCAGCGCCGTGGCACCTTGAGCATGGGTTTTTGATCACCTGCCCTGCGCCAGAACAACTGGGGCAGGTGCGCTCAACCGTGAAAAAGCCTTGCTGCGCGCGCACCTTGCCCATGCCGGAGCAGGTGCCACAGGTTGCAGGTGCGCTGCCCGAAGCTGCGCCTGTTCCAGAACAATTTGCGCAGGACACAGCCCTTGGCACATTGATGGTTTTTTGCAACCCGCGAAACGCCTCTTCGAGGGTGACGCGCATATTATAGCGCAGGTCCGCGCCGCGCGCGGCACGTTGCCGGCCACCGCCGCCGCGTCCGCCCATGAAGTCGCCAAAAAGGTCGTCGAAGACATCGGAAAAGGCACTGGAGAAATCCCCTTGCCCGCCGGGCCGGCCACCGCCGCCACCGCCCATGCCACCTTCAAAGGCTGCATGACCGTAACGATCGTAAGCGGCCTTTTTATTGCTGTCTTTGAGAACTTCATAAGCCTCATTGGCCTCTTTGAAGAGACCCTCAGAAGCTGGATTATCTGCATTGCGATCTGGATGAAGCTCCTTCGCCTTGCTACGATAGGCCTTTTTGATTTCCTCCGCCGTGGCCCCTTTCGAGATCCCAAGCGTTTCGTAGTAATCGCGTTTTGACATCTAAACTGTCCCCTCTGGAACGGAAAAACCGGCCGGCAAAATCGCAGGCCGGTTTAGACTGATCCTTACTTGGCGTTAGCTGCGTTTGTCGCCGTCCAAATCTTCGAAATCGGCATCCAGGATATCATCATCCGCAACAGGACCATCGTCGACATCGCCATTGGCTTCTGCTTCTTGGCTGGCTTTATAAATCGCTTCCCCAAGCTTCATCGCCGCCTCAGTCACATTTTGAATGCCAGCTTTGATTTTGCCCGCATCTTCTGTTTCCAGATCATCGCGCAACGCCGCCATGGCCAATTCAATCGCCTCGATTGTGGTTGGATCGACTTTGTCGTTGTGCTCTTCCATGGCTTTTTCAGTGGAATGAATCAGGCTTTCCGCTTGGTTCTTAGCTTCCACCAATTCACGGCGATCTTTATCGGCATCGGCATTGGCTTCCGCATCTTTCACCATGGCTTCGATATCTGCATCTGACAGACCGCCCGAAGCTTGGATGGTGATTTTTTGCTCCTTGCCTGTGCCCTTATCCGTCGCGCCAACCGAAACGATGCCATTGGCATCGATGTCGAATGTCACCTCAATTTGCGGCATGCCGCGCGGCGCCGGTGGAATGCTTTCCAGATTGAACTGACCCAGAATTTTATTGTCAGCTGCCATTTCCCGCTCACCTTGGAACACACGAATGGTCACCGCGTTTTGATTGTCTTCTGCGGTGGAGAACACTTGTGATTTCTTGGTTGGGATCGTGGTGTTGCGGTCGATCAAGCGTGTGAATACACCGCCCAGAGTTTCGATACCCAAGGACAAAGGTGTGATGTCGAGCAAAACAACGTCTTTCACATCGCCTTGCAAAACACCGGCTTGAATAGCCGCGCCCATGGCAACAACTTCATCAGGATTAACACCTTTGTTTGGCTCTTTGCCAAAGAATTTGGTCACTTCCTCAATCACTTTTGGCATACGGGTCATGCCGCCAACCAAAACGATTTCGTCGATATCACCCGTGGACAGGCCGGCATCTTTCAATGCAGCTTGGCAAGGCTTCAAGGAGGCTTTGATGAGATCACCCACCAAGCTTTCCAATTTGGCCCGTGTAAGTTTCACGACCAGGTGCAAGGGTTGACCAGATGCGCCGTCCATCGAGATGAAGGGCTGATTGATTTCTGTTTGGCTGGAAGAGGACAATTCAATTTTTGCCTTTTCAGCCGCTTCTTTCAACCGCTGCAAAGCCATTTTATCTTTGGTCAAATCGACGCCATTTTCCTTTTGGAACTCTTCCGCAAGGTAGTTGACGATGCGCATGTCAAAGTCTTCACCGCCAAGGAACGTATCCCCATTGGTGGATTTGACTTCAAACAAACCGTCGTCAATTTCCAAGATAGTGACATCGAATGTCCCACCACCAAGGTCATAGACGGCAATGATTTGCGATTCTTTTTTGTCCAAACCATAGGCCAGGGCCGCTGCAGTTGGCTCGTTGATGATCCGCAAGACTTCAAGGCCGGCAATCTTACCCGCATCTTTCGTCGCTTGACGCTGCGCGTCATTAAAATAGGCCGGCACGGTGATGACCGCTTGTGAGACCTCTTCGCCAAGATAGCTCTCAGCAGTTTCTTTCATTTTTTGCAAAATGAATGCGGAAATTTGCGATGGGGAGAATTGCTCACCCTGTGCTTCAACCCAAGCGTCCCCATTGCCGCCATTAAGAACTTTGAAGGGGAGGTTTTTCATATCTTTTTTCAGATGGGCGTCATCATACCGACGGCCGACCAAGCGCTTTACACCAAAAACAGTGTTTTCTGGGTTGGTAACAGCCTGACGTTTGGCAGGTTGACCCACAAGGCGCTCGTTTTCGGTAAAGGCAACGATTGATGGAGTGGTCCGTGCGCCCTCAGCATTCTCAATTACCCGTGGCTGCGATCCGTCCATGATCGACACGCAGCTGTTTGTTGTTCCAAGGTCAATTCCAATGACTTTAGCCATTTCTTAGCATCCCTTCGCTCTGGCGATACCGAGGCTTTCGGCCCGCAGTGCGGCGCCTGTGCCTCAATTAATTCAGCAGTTCTTCTAAACTACCAGCTCATCGCGCTATATAGGTGTGTCAAACACCCCCTGCAACCATCTGGAGGCAATGAAATTTGGATTTCATCAAGTTAAATGGGCAAAATACTCCCAGCCCCACCGTAACTGTGGGCGGAATATCTGTTTTTAAGGAATTTTTGCCCCCAAGCGATCAATTACATCTGGTCAAGGAGCTGCGGGCAGTCGCTGCTCAAGCGCCCGTTTTTTCGCCAAAAACGAAATCTGGAAAACCTATGTCTGTGCGCTTGACGGCCGCTGGTGACTTCGGCTGGTTTTCCGATCAGCGCGGATATCGATATGTAGAGCAGCACCCCTCCGGCGTGAATTGGCCAGAAATTCCAGACGCGATCATGGCCATCTGGCGGGCAGTCGCAGGGGCGGTTCCGGACCCGGAATGCTGCTTGGTCAATTTCTACGGCGAAGGCGCGCGCATGGGGCTGCATCAAGATCGAGATGAAGCCAATTTTGACTGGCCCGTTGTGTCAATATCTTTGGGGGATGATGCCCTGTTTCGCGTGGGCGGCACTGAGCGCGGCGGCAAGACGGAGTCAATTTGGCTACAGTCCGGCGATGTTGCGGTGATGGGCGGTGCCGCAAGGCTCAACTATCACGGCATTGACCGGATCAAATTCGGCAGCTCATCTCTTTTGAAAGAAGGTGGACGGCTCAATGTGACCCTGCGCGTGGTGCGTTAATGCCCTTACCTGGTCGCTCCCCAACTCATCGAAGCCCGTTTTCGGGTGAAAAATTCGCCCATAAGACCGAGGACAACAGCCACCAAAGCAACCTTCAATGGGTAGGACAAATTGGAGTGCATGGGCGAATAATTAATGAACATCATGCCGCGCGCCTGATCCACACAGTGAAACAAAGGGTTCCAATCGAACATGACCAACATGAAGGATGGTAATGTATTGGCAACGAACATTTTGCCTGATGCCAACATATTCACCCGGCGATAGACCATCAAAAGAATTTTGACCAATGGGGGGTGCCACGGCGTTAAGGCCAAAAACAACATGCCAATGGCCACGCCGGTAAACCAGCTCAGCAAAAACACACCGGCCAGGCCAATTGGGTTAAAAATATCAACTGGATTGATGGCAAGATGGTAAATGAGCAGGATTGTTCCAATGGTAATTGTTTGTTGATAGAGGCTTTGCAGCGCTGCCGAGCATACGGCGATCATCGTATTCATCGGCGCATGCTGCATCATGCCAGAGGTCGGCCCTTCCGCTCCGGCGACCGCCTGCACAGCTGTATTATGTGTCATGAACATTGCGATGCCAGAAATAATATAGAGCATATAATCGCCCTTGATCGGCGACGATCTGATCCCCATCAGCTGAAACATAAAATAGAAGGCCATAATAAAAATGACCGTCTGCATCATGGAGCCAATCAACCCGAGCACGGCGTTTCGCCCACTGGATTTGCGCATGCCGCGAACAGTTCCAAAATAGACCTGCTCAAGAAAGGCAAGGGAGCCCGAAATACCGGAGCGCGTATGGCGAGGTTTAGCAAACATTTTGGTTTTTCAAAAATATAAACGGGAGTCGAATTGCAACTTTAAACAATACGCCATAGGTTGCAATAAAATATGAATTAATTCAATACGCCAGCAAGGAACATTCACGTTTTGGATTTTACCGCATTACAAAAGGTCACGCGCAGGCTCGCTCTTGAAGCCGGGGACGCGATTATGAAGATCTATAACGGCCCAGATTTTGAGGTCAAAACCAAATCAGATGCCAGCCCGGTGACCGCCGCCGATGAAGCTGCAGATGCGATTATTTCCGCTGGTTTGCAGGCGGCCTTTCCAGATGTTGCACTCATCACAGAAGAGCAAGCGGAGAGCCATGCTCTAAAAGGAACTGAATTTTTGATCGTCGATCCGCTGGATGGTACAAAAGAATTTGTCCACCGGCGTGGAGATTTCACTGTGAATATTGCCTATGTGGTCAACGGCGTTCCAATTCGTGGCATCGTGTATGCCCCCGCAAAACAACGGTTGTTTTATACCGACGCTCAAGGGCAATCCCTGGAGGAAACCGGTCTATTTGAGATGGAGAAAATCGGAGTATGCCAAAACATCTCCGTCGCCGTTCCAAATCCTGATGGTTTACGCGTTGTCGCCTCAAAATCACATCGGGACCAAACAACAGATGCCTATATCGCAAAATATAAAGTATCCGATTTAAAGAGTGCTGGCTCGTCACTCAAATTTTGCCTGATCGCAACCGGCGAGGCTGATCTCTACCCACGCGCAGGCCGCACCATGGAATGGGACACAGCGGCCGGGCATGCCGTTTTGAACGGGGCCGGTGGTGCCGTTGTGCGGTTTGACGACCTGGAACCTTTGACCTACGGCAAGCCAGGATATGAGAATCCACATTTTATTGCCCATGCCAAAGGGGTAATATTACAAAAGCCATGAACTCACAGCAAAGACCGCAGGCGAACAGCCAATATGAGTCAGGAGACAAAATTTACACAACCTTAGGAACTTGACCCTACGGAAAGTGAGACAACCCACGAACACCTATATATAATTTAACTAGAAACTTTCATATCCTCGCCTAAATTTTAGTCGCTTGGACTCTCATAAATAATTTTTTAGAAATATAATGAAATGAAACGAAAAATCACTAAAGCCATTTTCCCAGTCGCCGGTCAAGGCACGCGATTTTTACCCGCGACAAAATCCATACCAAAAGAAATCATGACATTGGTGGATCGGCCCCTCGTACAATATGCCATTGATGAGGCCCGAGCCGCCGGGATTAAAGAGTTCATATTTGTGACCTCACGCGGCAAGGGTGCTTTGGAAGATTATTTTGATGAAGCACCAGAGCTTGAGCGATCCCTGCGCAAGAAGGGCAAGGCAGATCTTTTGTCTGAGCTGAAATCCACCAATATGGAAAGCGGTGCAATCGCTTATATTCGCCAGCATCAAGCTATGGGTCTGGGCCATGCGGTCTGGTGTGCCCGGCGATTGATTGGCGATGAACCTTTTGCGGTTTTATTGCCCGATGACGTGATCTCCGCACAAAAACCCTGTTTGCAACAAATGGTCGAGGCCTATGAAGAGACCGGCGGATCAATGGTTGCGGCTATGCAAGTCTCCAGCAAGGATGCATCATCCTACGGGATGCTGGACATCGAAAAAGAACAAGGCCCGCTCGTATCGATCAAGGGTATGGTCGAGAAACCCCCCTTGGGGCAGGAGCCTTCAAATCTTGCCGTCATTGGGCGATATATCTTAACGCCATCCGTCATGCAAAATCTCACCAAAATCAAACGTGGCGCTGGGGATGAGATTCAACTCACCGATGCAATTGCCCAAGAAATTGATCAGGGCCGTGATGTCTACGGCTATCAATTTTCTGGTCAAAGGTTTGATTGTGGATCTAAAGCTGGATTCCTACAGGCCACCGTTGCCTTTGGTTTAGAGCGTGACGATTTGCACGATGAATTTTCTGAGTTCCTCACGGACCTAAAAATTAGTCAATCGGCAGCGCGCGCGTTGAAATTGGGCGCATAGATCAACCAGCACGAAGGGGCACATCGATCAAAACCGCGCATGAACTTTTGCAGCGATATAAATTGCGATTGCGTCGCCGCCGATATTTGCTGCGCGCTTGGCGAAAACGACGGCAGCTGTGCCGCAACACGGATCGAACCGATAAGATAACGCCCGACACAATCTTGTGCTTTTCCACGGTGCGCAACGAAAGGCACCGTTTGCCGTTTTTCTTGGCCCACCATCGCCAACTCGGCGTTGGGCATTTTTTGTTCGTTGATAACGGCAGCGATGACGGCACCGCGGACTATCTGAGCAATCAAGATGACGTATCTCTTTGGACAACACAGCACAGCTACCGGCTCTCGCGTTTCGGTGCCGATTGGCTGGCCTGGTTACAGATCAAGTATGGCCATGGGAAATGGTGTCTCACCTTGGATGCCGATGAGATTTTTATCTACCCGTATTACAAAACGCGCAGCCTGCACGCCTTGGTGTCCTGGTTAGAAGCTGAGGAAGAGGTGTCCTTCGGTGCTCTCATGTTGGATATGTATCCAAAGGGGCCAATCGGCGCGTCCGATGTGGCACCCGGGGCGGATCCTTTTAAAGAATTGTCTTGGTTTGACAGCGGCAATTACACAATTGAACGCCAATCAAAGCTTCACAACCTGTGGATTCAAGGGGGGGTGCGGTCCCGGTGTTTTTTCCACCACGAGCCACGCAAGGCCCCCACATTGAGCAAAACACCCCTGGTCAAATGGGACCGCCGGTTTGCCTATGTCAGTTCGACACACTCGCTTTTGCCGCGCCGACTCAACGAAGTTTATGACACAGGGGGCGGTGAAAAAATCTCTGGAATTTTACTTCATACAAAATTCTTACCCTCTGCCGTGCAAAAATCTGCGGAAGATTTGGATCGAAAACAACATTTTGAGAATAGTCACCTATATGAAACCTACTATAAATCTTTACTAGATAATCCCAACCTATGGTGTTCTGAATCACAAAAGTTCACCGGATGGCGACAGCTGGAAAAAAGCGGTCTCATGTCACGGGGGGGGTGGATTTGACAAAGATTGAGTGACGACTGATCAGTGGGCACAGGCACTAGAAACCGGCAAGAATAATTGATAGCTAAACTTTTATTGAAAAATGTATTTTGGGACAGTGAATTTTTTGGGACTGGCTGAATCATATCGCCTCCGGCTTATTCGAAAACGCCTGCGCCTGCGTGCCTTGCGCAAGAGTCGCGAATTGCATCCGGTTCAAAACCGAACGAAGTCCATCACCCCCGGCGCCCAACTCTTATTTTGCACCCTACGGGATGAATTGGTGCGCCTGCCGTATTTTTACGAATATTATCGGAACCTTGGCGTTGATCATTTTCTAATGGTGGATAACGGCAGCCAAGACGGCACGCGTGAATTTTTGGCAGATCAACCCGATACGTCAGTCTGGCACGCCAAGGGTCTATATCGCAAAGCGCGCTTTGGCGTGGATTGGCTCAATTTTTTGCAACGCAAATATGCGCACGGCCATTGGAGCCTGGTGGTCGATCCAGATGAGTTTCTGGTCTTTCCCTATTGCGACAGCCGACCGCTCTCCGCCCTGACCGATTGGCTCGATACAAGTGAAATTAGGTCGTTTTCTGCGATGCTCTTGGACATGTATCCAAAAGGCGCTCTTGAAAAATTTCAGTATAAATCTGGGCAAAACCCTTTTGAAGTTGCCAAATGGTTTGACAGTGGCAACTACACAATCGAAAAAAACCCACTCTATGGCAATCTTTGGATTCAAGGGGGGCCGCGCGCGCGGGTCTATTTTGCCGACGCCCCAAAACAGGCCCCGGCACTCAATAAGGTGCCATTGGTGAAATGGAATAAATCCTATGTTTATGTGAGCTCGACCCATTTAATTTTACCGCGAGGATTGAACCGCGTTTACGAAAGCGCGGGTGGAGAAAAACCCTCCGGCATGTTATTGCACGCAAAATTTTTAAATACTTTATCCGATAAGGCCAATGAAGAGCTTCGCCGCAATCAGCATTATGCGCATGGGCGCGAATACCAAAGGTACAACAAAAAATTGAATTCAAAAGAACATTTATGGTGCTCTTGGTCCGAAGAATACATCAATTGGCGACAACTGGAAGTTTTGGGCTTGATGTCTAAGGGGAGCTGGGCGTGACCGTTGGCGTTATCATGTTGGTGCATGAGAATTTGCACCGTGCCGAACAACTTGCCCGGCATTGGGTGGCTGGGGGATGCCCTGTTGTGATCCATGTGGATAGCAATGTGCCAGATACCACGTTCAAGCCCTTTGTGGCCGCCCTTGGTGATGAACCCAAGGTGAAATTCTCGACCCGCCATCGCTGTGAATGGGGCATGTGGGGATTGGTGGCGGCAACTTTGGACGCCAGCCAGATCCTCTTAGACAACTTTCCCGAAGTGCGTCATGTCTATCTTGCGTCAGGCGCCTGTATGCCTTTGCGACCGGTTCAAGATTTAACCGCCTATTTAGACAGGCATCCGGACACAGATTTCATAGAAAGCGTATCCACAGCGGAGGCCAACTGGGCTGTGGATGGGCTGGAGATTGAACGATTTACCCTGCGGTTTCCCTTCTCTTGGCGCAAGCATCGCCTCCTATTTGATGCCTATGTCAATCTTCAACGCCGGCTCCGCGTGAAGCGCAAAATTCCAAATGGGCTCATACCCCACATAGGATCGCAATGGTGGTGTCTCACCCGTGAGACGTTGAGCCAAATTTTGAGAAATCCGAACCGCAAGGCCACCGATCGCTTTTTCCGCCGCAGTTGGATCCCAGATGAAACCTATTTTCAAACCCTGTCACGTCGCTTTGCCCGCAACCTGGAAAGTCGCTCTCTGACACTGACAAAATTTGACTACCGTGGTCGACCACATGTCTTTTACGATGATCACCTCCGCCTGTTGCAACGCTCCAATTGCTTTGTAGCCCGCAAAATTTGGCCAAGGGCCGATAAGCTCTTTGACACATTCTTGCGCACATCCAATGACTCACCGAATACGACAGAACCACAACCCGATAAAATCAACCGCCTTTTGGCCAAGGCCTCCGAAAGACGTTTGAAAGGTAGACCAGGACTTGCCATGCAAAGCCGCTATCCGTCTCGGGCAGCGGTCAGAAGTCAGACCGCGGGACATTATGCCGTGTTTGTAGGGTTTTCTGATCTGTTTGAGGAGTTTCAGCCCTGGCTTGGGCAAACCCTGGAGACCATCACCCATGGGCACCTATTCGCTCCTGAACGGGTGGAATTTGCAAATGATGCCACGGTCTACAAAGGCGCAATGTCAGACAGCGCGCAAGTCAGAGATTACAATTGCGGTTGCTTTTTGAGAAATTTGATGTGGAACAGCCGCGGCACGCATCAATCCTTCCACTATGGACCCTTTGACACCCCTAAAGCCTATCTCAACTTCGTCAATGACCCACACGCCACTATCGTGATAATTTCTGGAGCTTGGCTTCTAAGATATTTCCACTCCGGCGCTGATATTTCTGAAATGCGCGAGGATATCGCCGAAACACAAAAGGTCGAACGCATGTACCTTAGAGCCTTTGAAGACAATACGTCAAAAGCGCAGGTGAGAATTTGGACTTTGGCCGATTTCCTCACAGATCGCGTGGACTATATGCGATCTGCACTTGATCTGGTGCAACCAGGTGCAGGCCAGGCAATGCACTCAATGCCAAATCTCGTGGATTTGACTGGTTTTGGTGCGTTCTTAGAAGCGCTGAAAAACCAGGGCCTCTACCAAAAACGTGTGGGAGATTACAAAGAAGACGACAGCGCACCTGCACAGCGCGCGGCGCGGCCAAGACCTTACATAGTGAACTGATATGACAAAACGGTTTGATTATTTTGTTATTTTCGCAGAAATGCGCACCGGCTCCAATTTTTTGGAGGAAAATATAAACGGGCTTGAGGATGTCATCTGCCATGGCGAGGCATTCAACCCATCTTTCTTAGGATTCCCAGAAGTCGAAACGCTTTTGGGTGAAACAGAAGCGCAGCGCAACGAAAACCCCTTTGCTTTGCTAGATAAGATCAAAACCAGTGAGGATAAAATTTCTGGTTTTCGGTATTTCCACAACCATGATGTGCGCATCTTTGATGTTATTTTAAATGACCCAAAATGCGCCAAGATCATTCTCACCCGCAATCCGCTCGACAGTTTTATTTCTTGGAAAATTGCCTTGGCGACGGGTCAATGGAAGCTCACCAATACGACCCATCTCAAAACAGCACAGGTCGACTTCCATTTGGAGCAATTCGAGGATTACTTGACCGAAATGCAGAATTTTCAGATGGAAGTGCAGCGCAGCCTGCAGGTCAGCGGCCAATCCGCGTTTTATGTCCGGTATGAGGATTTAACAGATTTGGATGTCGTGAATGGCATTGCACGCTTTTTGGGCTCACAGTCACAATTGGACCGCCTGTCGAAAAAGCTCAAACGCCAGAATCCACGGCCAATTGTCGAGAAGGTTGCCAATTTCGAGGACCTTGAAGCTGCTGTATCATCAATCGATTGGTTCGATCTGGCACGGACACCCAACTTTGAGCCCAAACGTGGTGCCGCCATCCCGCGTTATGTCGCCGCGCCAATATCTCCGCTGTTGTTCATGCCGATTTCACCCTGGCCAGACCGGCAAATCGAGACTTGGTTGGCGGCGTTGGATCACACAGATCCAAAGGAGCTGCGGCGCAATTTTGGCCAAAGACCGCTACTTCGCTGGAAAAATACCCATCCCAATCATCGCAGTTTCACAGTTGTGCATCACCCTGTCGCGCGCGCCTATGACGTATTTTGCCGACATATCTTACCGATCAAAGATGACCGCTATGCCGAATTGCGCAGAGGGTTGCGCCGGGTGCATAACCTCCCCCTGCCGGAGCACCCAGATGATCCGCCCCTCTCAACCACGCAACTACGCGCATGCTTCTGCGAATTCCTAAAATTTCTAAAGTTCAATCTCGCTGGCCAGACCGCCTTGCGTGTTGACGGGGCCTGGGCCAGTCAATCGCAAATTATCCAGGGCTTTTGCAAGTTCTCGCCACCGCATATGATCGTGCGCGCAGAAACTTTGGAAGAGGATTTGAAACTGTTAACCCAGCAGGTTGGGCTGACGTGGTATGCGCCCCCATCCGCACCGCCACCGCAGGGCCCAGCACTTGCGGAAATCTACGATGCCGAGCTCGAAACTTTGGCCCGCGAGGCCTATGCTGCGGATTACACCAATTTTGGGTTTAAACCGTTAAAGATTTAGGCCGCGACCGAGTTCGGCCCTTCCTGCAAGATCGCGAGCAAGGTGCTGGCGCTCTCATTGTTGCGCAGTTTCATGCACACATCAGCATCCCGCAATGTCCGCGAGACAAGGGCCAAAGCCTTTAGATGTTCCACACCGCTATTCAACGGCGCAAAAAGTGCAAAGACCAGATCAACCGGCTGGCGATCCACCGCATCAAAATCAATCGGACGATCAAGTTTGATAAAACAGCCCACTATGCGATCGAGGTTTTCAAGACGTGCATGGGGCAGGGCGACACCGCGCCCCACACCGGTTGGACCCAAGCTTTCACGCTCCAAGAGCGCTTCAACCACACCATCACAATCCATACCATAGACCTGCGCCGCCATAGCGGACAGGTCTTGGAACAGGCGCTTTTTGCTGCCCACAGATTGCGCGCTACGCACAGCATCGGGATGAATGATTTCAAGTAGATCCATTTACAATCCTAGTTGTATGTTGGCTTAGGCCGGGTCGACCCATCCAATATTGCCATCGTCACGGCGGTATACAACGTTTACTCCATTATGACCTTCGTTTTTAAAGACAAGGACCGGCGCCCCCGCGAGTTCCATCTGCATCACTGCCTCTCCTACAGACAAAGATTGGATTTTCTGCTCCATCTCCGCCACAATTAAAGGCTGCAGGCTCTCCGGTTCGTTATCGGTCGAATCGTCTTGTTGGGCGAGGATATACGAGGATGCTTCCGAGAATTCAACGGGCTGGGCGCGTTCTTTATGATGATCTTTCAATCTGCGCTTATATCTGCGCAATTGTTTCTCCATTTTATCAGCAGCGGCGTCAAAAGCGGCATATATTTCATGATCATGCGCTTTGGCTTGCGCCGTTAACCCGGTCGACAAATGTACACTCACCTCGCAGACAAATTCATTAGAGCTTCGCGAAAATACGACCGAAGCATCAGTTGGTCGCTCTGCATATTTTGAGGCGATGGCGTCCACAACGGATTTCACATGCGTTTGAAGTGCGGCGCCAATGTCGATTTGTTTTCCGGAAATTTGATATAGCATTTGGTCTCCTTTTTATCAGCCTCAAAATGACCAGCTAAGGGCGCGATAGGCCACATCAATCACGCCTCACGATCCCATAAACGGTCGCAAGCTGCAGGGTGCAGTTTGTTTGAATTGGCTGAATATAATGACAACATGTCACAACTCTATTTGGCCAAATATAAGGGGTAATTGTCAACTCCAAATTGAATATTAGCTCAATCTGAAATTTTCACCCAAGTAGACACGCCGAACATTTTCGTCCTCAACAATCTCTTGCGCAGTGCCGCTGCGCAGAACCACGCCATCATGCAAAATATAAGCACGATCGACGATATCGAGCGTTTCTCGCACATTGTGGTCGGTGATCAGCACCCCAAGACCGCGGTTTTTCAAGTCTGACACCAAGTTGCGAATCTCCGCAACCGCGATTGGATCCACCCCGGCGAAAGGCTCATCCAGCAGCAAATATTTTGGGTTTGCAGCCAAGCATCGCGCGATCTCAACCCGCCGGCGCTGGCCACCAGATAGGGCAAGCGCCGGAGAACGGCGCAGATGTTCAATGGAAAATTCATTGAGCAATTCTTCCAAGCGCTCAAAGCGTCGCACACGGTCTTTCATGCTCAATTCCAGCACTGCAAGAATGTTATCTTCAACATTCATGCCGCGAAAAATGGACGTTTCTTGCGGCAAATATCCGATGCCGAGCCGGGCGCGCCGATACATCGGCAAGCGGGTGACATCGCGGCCATCAATGCTTACCCGTCCTCCCTCTGGCGTGACCAACCCAGCGATGGAGTAAAAACAGGTGGTTTTCCCCGAGCCATTTGGCCCCAAAAGCGCCACAACTTCGCCCCGGTGCAAATGCATACTCACATCGCTAATTACCAACCGCTTGCGGTAGCTCTTTCGCAGTGACTCTATTTTGAGGCCGCCCTTGCCATCCGACACTTCAAACTGCGGTTCGGCCATTATTTGGATCCACTGGGCAAAACGGTACGCACCCGGCCCTCCATCACGGCGCCCCCCGTCTCAAGATCAATCGTCAGAAGATCGGCGGACAGGCTTATTGCGCCTTGGTTGAGCAGAACATTACCCCGCATCCGCAATTCGCGCGCTGAAAAATCATAGACCGCGCTGTCCGCTTGTGCTGTGTCGAACGGTGACACCAAAAGAACGCTTCCGCTGGCCGACAGCCGGCCAATCCCGCCGGCCTCTAGATAGGTGACATCCACAAGATCTGCGGACAGGCGCATATCCCCCTGTGCAATCACGACATTGCCCTCAAACCGCGCGGCGCCATCTGTTTGACTGACCGTGAGCCTATCGGCCAGCATTTCGACAGAGGCTTCCGGATCACTTTGAAACCCGTCCAAAGACACAGTGGTTTGCGCCGAAAGGGCCAAGGCTCCGCAAACGGTCGAGAGCAGAACTGTAATGAGCAGCAAAATGTGGCGCACGGATAACCTCAATCAATAAGTTTCGGGGAGTATACCAGCCGCACATCATTTATGAAAACAATTTGCTGATCGTCGGCGGTCATTTGCAGATGCATTTCTCCCGCAGTGATCTCACCCAGGGCTGTGACCCCCTGAAATCCGCCAATGGCAGATGCCACGCCCTGCTTGAGATTCATGTCCAAGGCCTCGGTTGTTACCCAAAACTCTGGCAAGGCGGCAATATGAACATTCTTTGAAATTTGGGCTGTTTGCGTTGCTGAATCCAAAGCGCCCCGCCCCGCGGTCACTTGGACGCTACGATTGTTGGTGGATCTAAGAACGACAAATAGATCAGTGATCTCAAGGATGTCTGCGTTTTCAAACTGCGGTGAGGCATAGGCTGCAGAGAGTGCGATTTCAGTGCCATTGCTGGCAATGCCAGTGAAATACGGCTGTGTGATACGCTGTTCGCGGATAATTTCAGCCACATTGTGTTCAGCATAGGGCAAAGATTGGGTCACATCCACTTTGCCAGAAAACAGAAAAATCGTCGACAATAGGCCCAGCGCGGCGATGGGCAGCAGGGTTTTCAGCCATGCAACAAGCGCCGAATAACCGTCGTCGAAGGAAAAATGCATTGCGCCTCTCAGTTATAAAATCCCAGCCTAAGAATGGGCAAAAATGTCGCTGTCTGGCCAACCTGCTAGATCGAGCTCAGCCCGCGTCGGCAAGAAGTCAAAGCAAGATTGCGCCAGCTCCATGCGCCCCTCACGGATCAGCATCTCATTCAAACGCTCACGCAATGCATGCAAATATAGCACGTCAGACGCCGCATATTCCACTTGCGCCCTAGTTAAATCCGCCGCACCCCAATCAGAAGATTGCTGTTGTTTGGAAATGTCCACGCAGAGCAATTCTTGCAGCAGGTTTTTCAAACCATGCCGATCGGTGTAAGTTCGGGTCATGCGGCTGGCAATCTTGGTGCAGTAGACCGGCGCGGTCAAAGCTCCAAAAGCCTCCTTCATGGCGGCAATATCAAACCGGCCAAAGTGAAAGAGCTTTAGCACATTGGGATCTTCAAGCATCCGGCATAGATTGGGCGCCGCAGTTTGGCCCTTGGCCACTTGCACCAAATGCGCATGTCCATCACCGCTGGACAGTTGCACCACGCAAAGACGGTCGCGCTTAGGGTTCAGACCCATCGTCTCACAATCAATGGCCACAATTGGACCCAGATCCAAGCCATCCGGCAAATCGCCCTTATAAACATGATTCGTCATCGTGATCCCTTGTACTTGCGGCGGCTGTGTCGCCTGCCTGCCTCTCTAGAGCCTTGCTGTCAATTCAATATAGACACCGAAAGGTCGCGCGTCACCCTTCGCCCTTCGCTTTGATATAGCCACTGCCGAAAAAACGATTTATCTGCAGTTTAATAATTCACACCATCACAGGATCGGGAGCCTGAAAATGAGCGACACTGGTAAGACAATTGTTAATAGTTGGAATGAATGGGACCCGCTGCGCCATGTCATCGTTGGCCGGGCGGATGATTGCCATATTCCAGCAGAAGAGCCCGCTCTGGACGCAAAAGTACCAGAAGATAGCGACATGCGCGGCCAATGGGGTCGCCGACCACAAGAAACGATTGATCGCGCCAATGAGTTGCTCAATAATTTCGCCAGCCAGTTGGAAAAACGCGGCATTCGCGTGGACCGCCCCACGTCAATCGATCACTCTGTGCCCGTGGAAACACCTGATTTCTCAACCGAAAGCCAATTTGGTTGCATGCCGCCCCGCGACGTCTTGCTGACCGTTGGATCCGAAATGCTCGAAGCGACCATGTCTTATCGCTGTCGTTGGTTTGAGTATTTGAACTACCGCCCTTTGATGCAAAAATATTTTGAAGAAGACCCAAAATTCCGCCATGAATCCGCGCCCAAACCTCGGTTGACCGATGCAGATTATCACCCCGATTACCTCTCTGAGAAGATTGGTGTTGAGAAGCGGCTGAAGTGGACGGCAGAGAAATTCTTTGTCACCACCGAAGAGGAGCCTCTGTTCGATGCCGCCGATGTTTTGCGGTTTGGTCGCGATTTGGTCGTTCAACATGGGTTCACCACGAACCTCAAGGGAATCGAATGGCTACGCCGCCACTTCCCAGACCATCGGGTGCATGCGGTGAATTTCCCCGGCGACCCCTACCCCATTCACATCGATGCAACATTCACCCCCTTGCGCCCCGGGCTCATCTTGAACAATCCACAACGCCGCCTGCCCGATGAGCAACGCGAAATGTTCCAAAAGAACGATTGGCAGATCGTCGATTCCGCCCAACCGGCCCATAACGCACCGCCGCCACTATGCTATTCCTCCACATGGCTGAGCATGAATGTCCTTGTCCTAGATCCGAAAACCGTTTGTGTCGAAAAGTCTGAAGTCTATCAGGCAGAGCAAATGGACAAGCTGGGCATGGAAGTGGTCGAAGTGGACCTGCGAGATGCCTATGCCTTTGGCGGCGGACTGCATTGCTGCACCGCAGATGTTTACCGTGAAGGCGTCTGCGAGGACTACTTTCCGAACCGTTAAAACAAAACACTTTGCCCGGTGGCAACACCGGGCTGCGCCTGCCTGACCCCGGCAGGCGCACCCTCATTTCTGCGCGCAGTGACATCACGCTGACGTCTCTGGAATGAATAAAAAGTCTCGAAAACTGGTTTTTTGGCGTCGGTATCCTCGCTTTGCCAACCATTCGGATGGCTGTTCGATCTCACCTTTCGCAGGTCTCAGCTCCAACCACAGTACGGGCGCACAGCGACGGATGGTTTTTGACATGCCGCGCAAAACGGGCATTTGCATGCCTTCAACGTCAATTTTCACACCCGTCACATGTTCCTCGCCAACAACATCATCGACAGGCAACATATCAACTGGCAGGTCGCCAGCCCCTGGCCGAAATTCAGCCATGCCTGAATTCTCAACATGGGTCCGCTTCAAATGCGCCTTTCCCAGTTTTGCGCCCGCAACCGCATGATGCAACGTCACATTATCTATCTGATTCAGCTCCAATGTCTTTTTAATGACATCAATCAAATGTGCCTGAGGCTCAAAAGAATGCACCCGCCGGGCCTTCATGATGGCCGCAAAGTAGACCGTATGGGACCCAAAATTAGCCCCTAAATCACAGATGGTTCCATTTGAATCTACGACTGAGTGAAATGCCTCCAGCAAAGAACGTTCGTGATACCACCCAAGCAAAGGTGCCAATTGCATTTTGTCAGTCATTGCGTCGGGGATGTAGAACTTGAAACTGGCATCCCGATAAGCAACGGTCGCAACTTTTGGGGGAGTCAGGGCGTCAAACTTTTCGCGCAACCCATGCTGCTCGATAAAGTCATTAATTGGACCTATGCCCCATTTCCTCTTGCCCTGAACCATTTGTACATTCCAAAAATCGATTTCTTTTTAATGTCTTGAGAAAAATTCCTGCTTATCCTCAACTGCTAACAATGAACACACAAGCCGTGGAAGCCGGCGATCACATCTGCGCCAAAAGCTCGGCATGTTTTGCCGTAAAGTCTTGCCGGACCTCCAGCGGGGGCCGCAGATGGAGGGTTAGGCTGCCGGCAAGATTGGCATCCACCTTGCCAAACAGCCGATCCGCTTCCGCCCGTGAAAACCCTGCCAATTGTGTGGCTTCCAACCACGCGCTAATTTTGTCGGCTTTTTTAATCTGCTTTTTGAGCGCTGGGGCCGTGACAGCCGGCAGACCAAAGCGGATATGAATAGCGGCGGTTAATCGTTTGTCGAGATCGTCGTATCCTGGTCCAACTGATGCCTTTACCGGTGAGATCATATCCCCAATCACATATTCGGGCGCGTCGTGCAGCAGGGCGGTCAACCGCTGCGCTGGAGAGGCCTTTGGGTGCAGGTGCAAAAAAATTTGCTCAACCAACAAAGAATGTTCCGCAACCGAATAAGCAAAATCTCCAACAGTTTGGCCGTTCCAACGTGCAACAAAGGCCAACCCATGCGCGATATCTTCCACCTCAATATCTACAGGTGTAGGGTCCAGCAGATCCAGCCTACGACCAGACAGCATCCTTTGCCATGCGCGGGGTTGTTTCATAAGTGCTTGACCTTTTTCGCAGCAGGTTATCTTGCACCCTGCCCTATTGTCGAGAGGACAAAGCAATGTTATGGCGGCAGAAATCTTCAAACCCATAGACGTTAAAACCCCGTAAGGACCGATGAATGGCACATGATTATATTGTAAAAGACATCTCTTTGGCTGCGTTCGGCCGCAAAGAATTGGATATCGCTGAGACCGAAATGCCTGGGTTGATGGCGCTTCGAAAAGAATATGGTGCAGCCAAGCCATTGAAAGGCGCGCGCATTGTTGGCTCATTGCATATGACTATCCAAACGGCAGTCCTGATTGAGACACTTGTAGAGCTTGGTGCGGATGTGCGCTGGGCCTCTTGCAACATTTTCTCCACCCAAGACCACGCCGCCGCGGCAATCGCCGCAGGCGGCACGCCAGTTTTTGCGATCAAAGGTCAGTCCTTGGAAGAGCATTGGGATTACCTCGACCGTTCTTTCATGTTCCCAGAGGGCGCAAACATGATTCTTGATGATGGCGGCGATGCGACGCTCTATGTGCTTTTGGGTGCACGGGTGGAAGAAGGGGAAACCGATCTTATCGCCGTTCCAAAATCCGAAGAGGAAGAGGCCGTCTTCGCACAGATCAAAAAACGCATGGCCGAAACGCCCGGTTGGTTCACAAAAACCCGCGCCGCGATCCAAGGCGTGTCCGAAGAAACCACCACAGGCGTGCACCGCTTGTATGAATTGGTCAAACAGGGCCAGCTGCCCTTCCCAGCAATCAATGTGAACGATTCCGTCACCAAGTCGAAATTCGACAATAAATACGGCTGTAAAGAATCTCTGGTCGACGGCATCCGCCGCGCCACCGATACAATGATGGCTGGTAAAGTGGCGGTGGTTTTAGGTTATGGCGATGTGGGCAAAGGCTCTGCGGCCTCCCTGCGCGGCGCCGGTGCGCGTGTGAAGGTCACGGAAGTTGACCCCATCTGTGCCTTGCAGGCGGCCATGGATGGCTTTGAGGTTGTGCTTCTTGAAGATGTTGTCTCCAGCGCGGATATCTTCATCACCACAACAGGCAACAGAGATGTGATCCGCATCGAACATATGCGTGACATGAAAGATATGGCGATCGTCGGCAACATCGGTCACTTCGACAATGAAATTCAGGTCGCCAGCCTCAAGAACCACAAATGGACCAATATCAAAGAGCAGGTCGACATGATCGAAATGCCAAATGGCAATCGTTTGATCCTGCTTTCGGAAGGTCGCTTGTTGAACCTGGGCAATGCTACGGGCCACCCCTCCTTTGTGATGTCCGCCTCTTTCACAAACCAAGTCCTGGCGCAGATTGAGCTTTGGACCAAGGGCGATGATTACGGCAACGAAGTATACATCCTGCCCAAACATTTGGACGAAAAGGTCGCGCGTCTGCACCTTGATCGTATTGGGGTGAAGCTGTCGAAACTCAATGACGAGCAAGCCGCCTATATCGGCGTGAGCTCCGAAGGCCCATTCAAGCCAGAGCATTATCGCTACTAAAAAAGACCTCTGCATAACGCCGTTTCACCACGCAATGAGGGCAGCGCCGGCCTGGGCGGGCGCATATGTCGGGTGGTGAAGTCACTGCAAAATTTGAGCAATAGCCATATATATCAGAATGCCCAGATGGTGAATGCGCCTGCCGGGGGGCAGGCAGGCGCAGCCCGGTGTTTCCACCGGGCAAAGTGTTTTGGCTTGGCGGTTGGGTTATGCAGAGGTCTCTAAAACAACCAATCCAAAAACAGCCCGGCATTAACCGCCGGGCTGTTTTTTTGGATCACAGTTTATATTTCAAGGATGGCCCGCAGCACCACTATCGCGGGCTGCGTTTGGCCAGAATACGCTGCAAAGTCCGACGGTGCATAGACAGGCGCCGCGCCGTTTCGCTCACGTTGCGATCACAAAGCTCAAACACCCGCTGAATATGCTCCCAACGCACGCGATCCGCAGACATTGGGTTCTCAGGGGGCGGCGGCAATTCATCCCCAGTGGCCAGAAGCGCATTTGTAATGTCTTTGGCATCGGCTGGCTTTGACAGATAATCCGTGGCACCGATCTTTACAGCCGCGACCGCCGTTGCAATCGCCCCATAGCCCGTCAGAACCACAACCCGGCAATCGGGACGCTTCGCGCGCAGCACTTCCACAACATCCAGACCGTTGCCATCTTCCAGCCGCAAATCCACAACCGCAAAGGCCGGAGGACGCGCCGTCGCAATCGCCCGACCAGCGGCCACTGATCCAGCTTGCTCAACCGAAAACCCGCGTTTTTCCATCGCTTTTGCCAAACGCTTTAGAAACGGCTCATCATCATCCACCAAAAGCAAAGATTTATCTTCACCGATGTCTAGCGGCTCATTTGCCATGATCTGATCCTTCCGATTTTCTCTAAGTTAACAAGATGGTTCGAATATGGCTAGTATCAAGAGGCCTTCAGTACACAAGCCACACGATCCGCAACCACCTCTGGAGGAAGATCACTGCGCAAGAAGTCAACAAAGCCGAAGCCTGGAACCATCAGATAGGAAAAGCTTGAGTGATCCATCAAGTAATACTCTTCATCTTGGCTCGGTTGTTTGCGGTAATAAACTTTATAAGCCCGGGCTGCTTTCGCAATCTGCTCTGCTGTGCCGGTCAAGCCCACCATTTCGGGATGATTATTGGCAACAAAATCTGCCAAATACTCAACCGTATCGCGAGCTGGATCAATTGTTATGAACACCGGCTTCACCGTGAGACCCGCATCGGCCAAAATCTCAACCGCCACCACATTGCGCGCCACATCCATAGGGCAGACATCCGGACAAAAGGTGTAACCAAAGTAAACCAAAGCCGGTTGATCTAACACCTGGGCATCCGTCACCATTTGCCCCCTGTGATCCATGAGCTCGAACGGTCCACCGATACTGCCACCTGCAACAGAGCCTTCAATACAGGCTTCAAATCGCTGTGCTGGCATCATGATCTGGGTAATCGCAAAAGTAACCGCCAGCGTCACAACCACCGCGGTACCAGCAAAGGCTGCAAATTTCGTCACTGACATCATGGCCCCCTTATCGTTTCTGGGGTACTCCTATGACATATCTTCTGAATGTGCAGCCTCAGATCGTCACAGGAACATAAAATGTCACAGTCCAGAATAGGCTATATTGACCAAAATGCCCGCAGCAACTGGATGCGCTTGCGCACATTGGTGACCGTGCGTTGGGTGGCGATCACCGGGCAAATATTGGCGCTGAGTGTTGGGCACGAGCTTTATGGCCTCTCCTTGGCCCTTGGCCCCTGCTCTGCGGTCATTGGCCTGTCGATCCTCGCCAATATTTTTGCGGTTCTCATCTTCCCTGACAATCGTCGTCTGTCTGAAGCGGAAACGGTTTTAACCTTGCTGTTCGACACGCTGCAACTCTCGTTGCTTTTGGCTTTCACCGGCGGGCTCAACAATCCCTTTGCCCTTCTCATTCTGGCCCCCGTCACCATCGCCGCCACGGTTCTACCCACCCGCTCAACGCTTCTTTTGGCCTTTTGTGCGGTGGTCATGACCACCACCGTTGCATTGGTTCACCTGCCCCTGCGCACTGCGAATGGGGGGCTACTTGAAATGCCTTTGGTGTTTGTGTTCGGATTTTGGGTGGCCATTGTCACAGGTATCATTTTTATCTCGATCTATACCCGGCGCGTGACCACAGAGATGACCTCGATGTCAGAGGCCCTTCTGGCCACGCAGATGGCCCTGGCGCGGGAGCAAAAGCTCACCGACCTGGGCGGCGTTGTGGCAGCCACGGCCCATGAGTTGGGCACGCCGCTCGCCACGATAAAATTGGTCAGCGCCGAATTGATGGAAGAATTGAAAGACACAGAACCCCTGCATGCCGACGCCCAGCTTATCCGAGAACAGGCCGAACGATGCGGCGCGATTCTCCGATCCATGGGGCGCGCGGGAAAAGAAGATCTGCATCTGCGCACCACGCTGTGGTCTGCTCTTGTTCGAGAGGCCGCAGAGCCGCACCTGGACCGCGGAAAGACCGTCACCTTCGCTTTTGAAGACAACCTTGAGGCCGATCCTGATCAACCCCAAACCTTCCGCAAACCCGAGGTGATCCATGGCCTGCGCAATTTAATTCAAAACGCAGTGGATTTTTCCCAATCCCAGGTGCGGGTGGACATCCGTTGGAGCAAGGACAGTTTGGCCGTGAAAATTTCTGACGACGGTCGCGGATATGCGCCACAGGTCATCAATCGCATTGGCGATCCCTTTGTCCGCCGCCGCAATCGAACTTCTACGCATGGTGCCCGCCCCGGATACGACGGCATGGGGCTTGGATTGTTTATCGCAAAAACCCTCCTCGAAAGATCCGGCGCAGATTTGGAATTTTTCAATGGCACAAAGAGAGATCCCCTTCGCGGGGCCATCGTGACCAGCACCTGGCCGCGCCACAAGCTGGAAGCCAAAGATGAACCGGTCGGTGAAAACCAACAGATAAAAATTGAATGAGCTATTAATTCGGAATTAAGACACCTGCGCAACACTGCGCCCGAAAGGGTTTTGATGTGTTGGGAATCGTAGAACAAAATTTGCTGATCTCGGGCTTGGTGTTTCTTGCAACACTTATAGCAATGTCGTCAGGCTATGCCTTGCTGCGCAACAACCTAAGCGGTGCGGCGCAGGCCTTGCGAGCCTACCACACACCCCGAAGCAACACCCCACGCTCCGACAGCTCAGATGACCACCGGCCCAATCCAGCCGAGCTGCATCCGCACCCCATCTGGATTACCAGCCATGATCGGCAGGTCACATGGGGCAATAACGCGTTTAAAACCAGCGAATCAGATTTCGTGGCTACCTGCAAACATTGGCTCTCAATCGGCCAAACCGAAGGGCGGATACAAGCACACAGCGGCGCGGGGAGTATCTGTTGGTACGACATCACCGCCCAACTGCAGGATCATGAAACCCTCTGGTTCGCCAGCCCCGTTGACGGTGAGGTTCGCGCCGAGGCATCACGTCGCGAATTCATACAAACCATGTCTAAGACCTTTGCCCAGCTCTCAACGGGCCTGGCCATTTTTGACCGCAAGCGCACGCTCATCCACTTTAATCCCGCGCTTTTGGATATCACCGGTTTGGATTTTGAATCGCTCAGCTTAAAGCCCGATTTGGCCACTTTCCTTGATACACTCCGCGGCAAGGGGTTTTTGCCCGAACCCAAAGATTATAATGATTGGCGCGACCAGCTGGCCAAGCTCGAATCCGCCGCTGAAAACGGCAGCTACCGCGACGTTTGGGAGCCAAGAGACGGAGTCACCTATCGCGTTTCGGGAAAACCACATCCAGACGGGGCAATTGCGTTTTTGCTCGAAGACATCAGTGCCGAAACCGCGCACGCCCGCGAAGCCCGTGCGGAGCTCTGCCTTTTGGAAAACGCACTCAATGCGGTCACCACTCCTCACGTGATTTTTGATGGGCTTGGCGCCTATGTACGCTCGAACCCCGCATTTCAATCCATTTGGCCGGAACTCGCACACAAAAAGAGTGCGGAAAAGTCCCTGTCCGGCTGCCTTCCGCTTTGGCAAAAGCAGATGTCACCGCATGGCGCTTGGGAAAAATGCGCGCAACGGTCCTGGGCTGTGGCGATCGAAAGGGTTGGAAAGCGGTTTTATCTTCAAAAGAGGGCCGGCCGTTCGAGCTGCAATGTACGCCACTGGCCAATCGTCACACGCTCATTGAACTTGGACCAAGTAATAAGCCGGCGATCGTCACCCATCAGCAATCAGTAGCCTAATTTTCGCTTGCAGCAGCGGGTGCCCACCGTATTGTAACCCCATGCACGCTCCGCCCTTGCCTCCCCAACCAAAAGCCACGCACAGCAGCTCAACGGCACAATCTGTTGCTCAGCTCTTTAAAGCCGCAGCGGCGGAGAGTTTGGCATGAACCGCAGCGCAGATATTCATGCCTTCCTAGAAGCCGCCGGTTGGGGCATGGCGCAGCGCGCGCCATTGGCTGGAGATGCCGGCAATCGAAAATATGAACGCCTGAGCCACCCCCAAAAGGGCCTGTCCATATTGATGGATGCTGACCCTGCCAGTGGAGAAAATATCAGGCCTTTTCTGAACATTGCCGCGCATCTGAAAAGCTGTGGCCTTTCCTCCCCTGAGGTTTATGACGCGAATCGCGATCTAGGGCTTATCTTCCTGGAGGATTTTGGCGATCAGCTGCTTTTTGATGTCGCCATTGCCAGCCCAGAGCTCGAATACCCACTCTACAAAATGTGCCTCGACGCTCTCGAACGACTGCACCAGACGCCGCCACCGCCGAATGTTGGATCCTATTTTCCGCAAGATATGGCGCAGGCCACTGAGATCACCCTACCATGGTATTGCAGCCCGGACCTCGCGGCGGCCATTACAGCTGAACTGATCAATCAATTGAACAGCCTTGACTGGACACATCCCGTGCTCGTCCTGCGTGATTTCCATGCACAAAATATCGTCTATCGACCCGAGCAATCCGGACTGGCCCAAATTGGGCTCTTGGACTTTCAAGATGCCCAACTTGGCCACCCGCTGTATGACGCCGCTTCGCTCATCCACGATGCCCGGCGCAGTTTACATCCCGACGTTGAACGTCGGCTGAAAGATGCGCTGGCCCAAACCTACGCGGGTTCTGATAATTTTCATCATGCATTGTCCACCCTCAGCGCCCAGCGCAACCTCAGAGTCCTTGCCCTATTTGCACGGCTGTGTCTTAGAGATGGCAAGCCCGGTTACCTTAAGTTGATGCCACATGTTTGGAACAACCTTTGGCGCGATTTATCCCATCCGCATCTGTCCAATTTGTTCCGCATCTGCCAATCCCTTCCCGAACCCACACCAAAACGACAATCAGAATTGAGAGCAAAATGCGCCAGCCGCCCCACGAGCTGATGCTATTTGCTGCCGGTTTTGGCAGTCGCATGCAGCCACTCACCGCTGATCTCCCAAAGCCGCTGATCACCGTGGCTGGGACAAGCCTGCTTGATCGAACATTAAGGCTCGCGGAGGCCGGCGGGATCACCAAAACCGTGGTCAACACCCATTATCTTGGCGAAAAGATCGCAAAGCATTTGGAAAATTGCCCTGTTCAAGTGCTGCATGAACCCAATATTCTCGACACCGGCGGTGGGCTTAAAAATGCCAGCCCATTATTTGATGGGCCAGCAGTTTTCACCAGCAACAGCGACGCCATATGGTCTGGCCCCAATCCTTTCGCTCACCTCGCTCAAAATTGGCAAGACGACTGCGATGCATTACTGCTCTGTGCACCCGTAAACCAAATCATCGGCCGCGCGGCACCGGGGGACTTCTCCATTTCTCAGGATGCAATAGTGACCCGAGGCGGGGATTTTGTGTACCTCGGCGTTCAGATTATCCGGCTGGAGACAGTCCAACATATTCGTGAGCCCCAGTTTTCGCTCAATATCATTTGGGATGCGTTAATGGCGAAGAATACTCTACGCGCCTGCCTCTATCCTGGGCAATGGTGCGACATCGGCAAGCCTGAGAACATCGCCCTAGGTGAGAAATTGCTGGGCACCAGCCATGTTTGAGGATCGGCCAAAATTTCGGGTTTATGGCACCTATGCAGGTCAAGCCTTCCCCGACACATTGCTTGAGGGTTTAAGCACCCGGTTGCAGGGGGCCGCTCCAGAAGACTGGGCGCGGGTTGAGGTCTATGTCAACACGCGGCGCATGCAGCGACGGTTGGCCGAGCTATTTTTGCAAGGCCCAGCGCGCCTAATGCCAAAGTTTCATTTGGTCACAGATTTGGCGCATGACCCGCTGTTGACAGATCTACCAATGCCAGTTCCAACTTTGAAACGCAGGTTGGAAATTGCACAGCTGGTACGCAAATTGATTCAACGCGTTGAAGGGCTGGCGCCCGCAAGCGCAGTCTTTGATTTGGCCAATAGCCTGGCGGGTTTGATGGATGAAATGCAGGGGGAAGGCATCGCCCCCGACGTCATTGAGGGTCTCGATATTTCCGATTTCTCAGGTCATTGGGAACGCGCTCTGCAATTTATCTCTATCGTACAACGCTATTTTGAAGGCGGCGAAGCCCCAGATGAGGAAGCCCGACAGCGGGCCAGTGTTTTGGCCCTCACCCAGCGCTGGCAAGAAAACCCTCCAGATCATCCGATCTTAGTGGCGGGCTCAACCGGGTCCCGCGGCACGACTTTTCATCTGATGACAGCAGTGGCCGGGTTGCCGCAGGGCGCCGTGGTCTTGCCAGGATTTGATTTCGACATGCCGCGCCGGGTTTGGGCCCAGCTGTCTGATCCGAAAACCAGCGAAGATCATCCGCAATATCGATTTTCGCGCCTGCTAAATGCCTTGGAGCTCACATCGGATCACGTCATCCCCTGGACCGCAGCGGAACCACAGGCGGCCGCGCGCAATCGGCTGGTGTCCTTAGCTTTGCGCCCTGCTCCTGTGACTCATCACTGGCGACAAGAAGGGCCACATCTGACAAAGCTTGATCAAGCCACGCAAGACATCACCTGGCTGGAAGCGCCAAACCAAAGAGTCGAGGCTAAGGCCATTGCGCTGCGACTGCGGCAGGCCGCCGAATTGGGGCAAACCGCTGCGGTGATAACCCCAGATCGTAATTTGACCCGGCGAATATCAACAGCGCTGGCTGCATGGAACATCACTCCAGATGACAGCGCTGGGATTCCCTTGAACCTCACCGCGCCGGGGCGGTTTTTGTTGCATGTGTTGGATCTGGCACAATCACAACTCACCTCGGAAACCCTATTGGTTTTGCTGAAACATCCGCTCACCCATTCTGGTTCAGAACGCGGCCAACATCTGCGCAACACGCGCGAACTCGAGCTTTATCTGCGGCGCAGCGGTCCGGCCTTTCTCACAGCGCAAGCGCTCTTACAGTGGGCAGAAAAAGAAGATCATTACCGCCCATGGGTGGATTGGATCAACGCCAACGTCTTTGATCAATGGCCCCAAGGACCGCAGCCGCTGGAAAACTGGGTCACGCACCACCGCAAGCTTGCAGAGGGGCTGTCCGCTGGTCTTGTCGGAGAAGATGGCGAGCTGTGGGAACAAGCGCCCGGGCGCGACACGAAAGCCGTAATCGAGAACCTCACAAGATATGCCCCGGCCGCGGGCGATGTAGAGCTCATAGACTATACCGCCATTTTGCGCGGTGTTTTGAGTGCTGGTCAAACCCGCGACCAAAATCATGTGCATTCAAATATCCTAATTTGGGGCACGTTGGAGGCGCGCGTGCAAAGCGCTGATCTTGTAATTCTTGCGGGATTAAATGACGGCACCTGGCCCGAGCCCCCTGCTCCAGATCCCTGGCTCAACCGCAGTTTGCGGCTGCAAGCCGGTCTGCTTTTGCCCGAGCGCCGAATTGGTTTGTCAGCACATGATTTTCAACAGGCCATTGGCGCCAAAGCCGTTTGGCTCACCCGATCCTTAAGATCAGATGATGCGGAAACCGTGCCCTCCCGCTGGCTCAACCGCATTGAAAATCTGTTGAACGGGCTTGAGAAACCAGATGACGCCTCTTGGATGGATCACATGCGCGCCCGAGGCAATGAATGGCTTGGAAAAGTTAAAGCCCTGGAGGAGCCGCAAGTCGCGCCGCTGAGCATCAGACCTTCGGTTGCGCCACCGGTGGCATCCCGGCCCGAAAGATTGGCCGTCACAGACATCAAGCACTTGATCCGTGATCCCTATGCGATCTATGCTAGGCGCGTCTTGAATCTACGGCGCCTAGACCCGTTGACCAAATCTCCCGATGCCCCGCTGCGCGGCACACTTATTCATGACCTTTTGGAAGCATTTTTGAAAACGGGCCCCTGGACCAATGCGGAGGTTGCCAAAGCCACACTCCTAACCCTAGCGGAAGAGCGGTTTCAAAGCACCGTGCCTTGGCCCGCCGCGCGCAGAATGTGGCTGGCCCGAGTGGTCCGATTTGCTGAGTGGTTCGTGACACATGAAATGAAGCGCCAGGCGCGCATCCTCTCGACCAAGACGGAAATTGAGGGTGACGTTAATTTGTCAGAGCTCAATTTTACCCTCGCAGGCACGGCCGATCGGATTGACCTCTTGAACGATGGCACCGCCCATATTTACGACTATAAAACAGGCAAGCCGCCAAGCCCGGCACAACAATTACATTTTGACAAACAGCTCCTACTGGAAGTTGAGATCCTGCGGCGCGGTGGATTTCCTGGATTGGGACCGCTCAAAGTGGCTGGCGCAACCTATATCGGCCTTGATAATGCGCCCAGTGAGCTGCCTGCACCTATAGATGAGACTGACGTGTGGTCGGATTTTTCCAAATTAATCCGCGCCTATCAATCTCCTGAACAAGGCTATGCCGCGCGGCGCGCGATGCTGAAAGCAGATGATGCGTCCGATTATGACCACCTGGCCCGCTACGGTGAATGGAGCACCAACCAGCGCGCCACAGTCATCAAGGTGTCAAAATGAAGTTGAGCGATGCAAGCCTCCGACAAATCGAAGCGGCCCACCCGGGGCGCTCAACATGGCTCGCGGCCAATGCCGGCTCTGGAAAAACGCGCGTGCTGACAGATCGCGTGGCGCGGCTCTTGCTCGATGGGGTGATGCCGCAAAATATTCTTTGCCTGACCTATACAAAAGCGGCGGCGTCGGAGATGCAAAACCGGCTGTTCAAACGGTTGGGGCGCTGGACCATGTTGGACGATGTCACGCTTTTGGACGAGCTGGCGGCCCTTGGCGTCGAGCGCGACCTCGGGCCCGACGACATTGATCGGGCCCGAACACTCTTTGCCCGCGCGGTAGAGGCACCCGGTGGCCTGAAAATTCAAACCATCCATTCCTTCTGCGCCGCAATCCTACGGCGATTTCCCCTGGAGGCGAGAGTAAATCCACAATTCGTCGAGATCGATGAACGAGCCCAAAATCTTCTTCTTGATGAGGTGGTTGAAGCCATTGCAGATGGCCAGGGACAATCCAGTTTTGACGGTATCGCAGAACATTTTACAGGGCCAGACTTACAAAAATTTCTGCATGCAATTTTAAATCTGGATCATCATTTTGACAGCCACCCCGGCGCAGATGGTATTTGGAAGGCATTGGGCCTGCCGGCTGGGTATGATGACGCATCTCTGGCCCGTGAATGTTTCCTACCGGACGACTTCCAACATATTGAAGAGCTTAAAGCACTCCTCATGACCAAAGACGAGAATAGCAATGACTTTAAGGCCGGTCTGCGATTGCAAGCCATCCCCGGCCCAGAGCTCACCACGGCCGACCTGCCAACATTGGAATCCGTATTTTTGAACAAAACGGGCAAAGCTCCGGGCTCGGCAAAAATAGGATCGTTTCCCACGAAAGCCACGCGCGCTGAGCTGCCGGGCATGGCACAGATTGAGGCCCTTATGTTGCGCGTTGAGGCCGGGCGGCAAAGCCGTCTGAGCCTGAATGTCGCCAGACGGAGCCTGGCGCTCTATGATTTTGCAGCGGAATTTCTCGGCACCTATCGCGCAAGAAAACAGGTGCGGGGGTTCTTAGACTTTAATGATCTCATCATGCGCACGCGCCATCTGCTGTCGGATGAACGCGTCGCCACTTGGGTCTTATTTCGCTTGGATGGTGGCATTGATCATATTCTTGTGGATGAGGCCCAAGACACAAGCCCAGCGCAATGGGATGTGATCCGCCTTCTCGCTCAAGAGTTCACATCAGGTGAAGGCGCACGGGCAGATGTGCCCCGAACAATCTTCGTTGTGGGCGATAAAAAACAGTCAATTTATTCCTTCCAAGGCGCAGATCCGGATGGTTTTGATCGGATGCGTGACCAATTTTCCCAGAAATTGCACGAAATCGATCAGCCTTTTCAATCGACCACTTTGGATTATTCCTTTCGCTCATCTTCGGCAATCTTGGGTGTCGTGGATCAGGTCTTTGCCAATCGCAGCGGACTTGGCTCTGGGTCCGCACATTTGGCATTTAAAGCGGATCTTCCAGGCCGCGTTGATGTTTGGCCTGTGTTTCAAGCCCCCGACAAGACAGAGCCGCACCATTGGACGGATCCCGTGGATGAGGTTTCAACAGATCATCAAGACAAACAATTGGCCGATGCTCTGGCCGGACATATCTGTGATTTGATCGAAACTGAGACGCTCACGCAGCTGGATGACACGGGTGCCGCCTTTCAGCGTAAAATCACAGCAGGTGATTTTTTGATTCTGGTTCAGGGCCGTCAAAAATTGCTGTTTCGCGAAATTCACCGAGCCTGTAAGGAAGCCGGCCTACCAATCGCTGGGGCGGATCGTTTGAAAGTTGCGGCCGAGCTGGCCGTTCGCGATATTCGCTCCTTGCTGGCCTTTTTGGCGCTGCCGGAAGACAATTTATCTTTGGCCGAAGCGTTGAAATCACCACTTTTTGGATGGTCAGAACAAGAGCTTTTTGATCTCGCGCAGGGTCGAGACTCACCCTTTTTGTGGCGCAGCTTGCAAAACCGAGAAGAGGAATTCCCAAATACAGTGCAACGGCTCACTGAGCTCCGCGATCTTGCAGATTTCAAGCGCCCCTTTGAGCTGATCGAACATATATTGACAACCCGCGGCGGGCGGTCAGCTTTACTGGGCCAATTGGGACCAGAAGCCGCCGAAGGGATTGATGCTTTGGTCAGCCAATCTCTGGCCTATGAGCGCAGCAATATTCCCAATCTCACCGGGTTTCTCGTCTGGCTGGATGCCGACGATCTGGAAATCAAACGTCAGATGGACAGTGTTGGCGACAAAATTCGTGTGATGACGGTCCATGGCGCCAAGGGCCTGGAGGCGCCTATCGTAATTTTGCCCGACACAGCGCCACGCAAAGACCCCAAACTGCCAGAGGTGGTGCCCCATAACACAATCGCGGTTTGGTCTCCAAACAAAGATCTTATACCAGCCGCGCTGCAATCCAGCCTTAAAGACAAGCAGCGACAGCAAGAGGAGGAGCGTGACCGTCTACTCTATGTGGCCATGACCCGAGCGGAGAGCTGGCTCATTGTTATGGGCTCAGGAGATATTAAAGAGGGGAAAGAGTGTTGGCATAACGCCATACAGGATGCGATTTCTGCCCTCGGCGCTGCGCCGTTGAACACCGTCGCCGGTTTGGGATTGCGGTATGAACCGATGCAATTGTCAGCGGGGCCGCAAAGTGACCCTGTACAGCCTCAGGTCATGAAGCAATCCGTGCCAAGCTGGGCAATTCCCTATACCAAACCAGCCCAAGCCCCTGCAGCCCCCCGCTCTCCATCCGATTTGGGGGGCGATAAGGTTTTGCCCGGTGGCGCGCCGCAGGACGCTGAAAATTCAAAACGACTGGGAACGGCGGTGCATCGGCTGTTGGAGGTCTTGCCCAATGCGCCGCAAGATCAATGGGGCCATATCGCACAACGTTTGGTTGAGGCAGATATCCAAGCCGCTGCTTTCCAAGAGGCCCGCGCGGTGCTGCAACAACCACAGCTGGCCTATATTTTTGCCCCCGAAAGTCTGGCTGAAGTCGATATAAGTGCCCATTTGCCAGAGCTGAACGGTGATCCGATCCAAGGATCCATAGATAGGCTGCTTATTTCACCAACGCGGGTATTGGCGGTCGATTTCAAGTCCAATCAAATCGTGCCAAGCGAGGTTGCGCAGGTTCCGAGCGGACTTTTAAGGCAGATGGGGGCCTATGCCGCCGCTTTATCACAAATCTATCCCCATCATGACATCGAAACCGCAATTTTATGGACAAAAACCCTTGAGCTCATGCCGCTACCGCCAGATCTTGTGATTTCATCCTTGGCAAATACATCACCTGCTTGACGCTGGGCGCTTGCAACTCTAACTCTTAGGAAAGCCTTATAACATTTGGAGTAACCCCATGGCCACTGTCGCTGCTACAGACGCAACTTTTGATAGTATTGTAAAAGACTCTGATCTGCCTGTTGTGGTGGATTTTTGGGCAGAATGGTGCGGACCGTGCAAGCAAATTGGCCCGTCACTCGAAGAGCTTTCTGTCGAAATGGAGGGCAAAATCAAAGTGGTCAAGGTGGATGTCGATAGCAACCCCTCCGCCGCAGCCGCCCTGGGTGTGCGTGGTATTCCAGCATTGTTTTTGTTTAAAGACGGACAAGTCATTTCCAACAAAACAGGCGCAGCCCCAAAAGCGGCTCTCAAAAGCTGGATTGACGACGCCATTTAAGATGAAGTCTCTATTTCTGAGAAGGGCGCTCCTTTGGGCGCCTTTTTTCGTGCCCTTGTTGCCAGAAGTGGCATTTCCCATATAGCGTCCGTAATGAGGAGAAGCAGATGAGCGATACAAATTTCCCCGGTTGGCACGGCACAACGATTATTGGCGTGCGTAAAGGCACTCAAGTTGTGGTTGCCGGCGACGGCCAAGTCAGCCTTGGACCAACGGTCATAAAGGGAACCGCGCGCAAAGTGCGGCGCTTATCACCGGGTGGAAATGATGTTGTGGTGGGCTTCGCTGGCTCTACAGCTGACGCTTTTACCCTGTTGGAAAGGCTAGAGGCGAAACTCGAAGCCACTCCCGGACAGCTACAACGCGCCTGTGTTGAGCTGGCCAAAGATTGGCGCACAGACAAATATTTACAAAAGCTCGAAGCCATGCTGATTGTCACTGATGGGGCTGAACTCTTAATCATCACCGGCGCCGGGGATGTGCTGGAGCCAGAACATGGGATTGCGGCAATTGGCTCTGGCGGCAACTTCGCCCTGGCCGCCGCGCGCGGCCTGCAAGAAACAGATCTCAATGCAGAGGAGATTGCTCGCAAAGCCATGGCGATTGCCTCGGATATTTGTGTTTATACAAATGGCAACCTGACCGTTGAGGTAATTTCAAAATGACCGACCTAACCCCTCGCGAAATCGTATCTGAGCTAGACCGCCATATTGTCGGCCAAAATGACGCCAAACGCGCTGTTGCTGTTGCCATGCGCAACCGGTGGCGCCGTAAACAATTGCCCGATGAGCTTCGTGATGAAGTTTACCCGAAAAATATTCTCATGATTGGCCCCACCGGGGTGGGTAAAACCGAAATTAGCCGCCGATTGGCCAAATTGGCCCGCGCACCCTTCCTTAAGGTCGAAGCCACAAAATTCACTGAGGTGGGCTATGTTGGCCGGGATGTTGAGCAAATTATTCGGGATTTGGTCGACTCAAGCATCGCCATGACCCGCGATCACATGCGCGAAGATGTCCGCGCACGCGCGAAAGAAGCCGCCGAAGAGCGTGTGATTGAGGCCATTGCTGGAGCAGATGCCCGCGATGCAACCCGCGAAATGTTCCGCAAGAAATTGCGCAGTGGAGAGCTGGATGACACGATCATCGAACTTGAGGTTGCCGATACCTCTAACCCCATGTCGATGCTGGACCTTCCCGGTCAGCCGGGCAGTCAGATGGGAATGATGAACCTTGGAGATATCTTCGGCAAAGCCATGGGCGGCAGGACCAGTCGCAAAAAGATGACCGTAGCTGCCAGTTATGATGTGTTGCTCGGAGAAGAAGCAGATAAGCTGCTAGACGATGAAATCGTTACCAAAGCCGCCGTGACGGCTGTAGAGCAAAGCGGAATCGTTTTTCTTGATGAAATTGATAAGGTCTGCGCGCGCGCCGATGCGCGCGGAGCGGACGTCAGTCGCGAAGGTGTCCAGCGTGATTTGCTGCCTTTGATTGAAGGTACAACCGTGTCCACCAAACATGGGCCAGTGAAAACAGACCATATTTTGTTTATTGCCTCCGGCGCATTTCATGTTGCAAAACCGTCTGACCTCTTACCTGAGCTTCAGGGCCGCCTGCCGATCCGTGTGGAGCTGCGAGATCTTACCGAAGAGGATTTTATACGCATTCTGTCGGAAACTGAAAACGCATTAACTTTGCAATATTCAGCGCTTATGAGCACGGAAGATGTCTCCGTCAGCTTTAGTGAGGACGGTATAAAAGCTTTGGCGCAAGCGGCCGCCGAGGTGAATCGCTCCGTCGAAAACATTGGCGCGCGGCGGCTCTATACGGTCATCGAGCGGGTGTTTGAGGAATTGTCTTTTGCTGCACCTGATCAGGCGGGGTCTGAGGTGGTTATTGATAAGGCCTATGTCAACAAACATCTCGACAGCCTATTGCAATCAACAGATCTGTCTCGCTACGTATTATAGCTCTTGTCAGCGGTCACATTTCGTCTGACAACAGCGCATGATACGTTTCATTTTGCAAAACAGCCGGTGGCTCACAGCCGGGGCCCTGCTCACTTTAATCTCGAGCTTTGGGCAGACATATTTCATCTCAATATTTGCAGGTGAAATTCGCGCAGCCTTCAACCTATCCCATGGAGATTGGGGGGCAATCTACGGGTTTGGCACATTTGCATCGGCAATTGTGATGGTTTGGTCCGGTGGTTTGACCGACGTCATGCGCGTGCGTCACCTCGGGCCGATTGTCTTGGCGGCGCTTGCGGCCTCTTGTTTATTCATGGCGTTCAATCCCTGGGTCGCCCTGCTGCCTGTTGTCATTTTTTGTTTGCGCTTTACGGGTCAGGGCATGTCGACCCATATCGCAGCGGTGGCGATGTCCCGCTGGTTTGTGGCCAACCGCGGCAAGGCGCTTTCCGTGGCCAGCCTTGGATTTTCAATTGGTGAGGCCTGTTATCCGATTTTGGTGGTTAGCCTTTTGGTATTTTTTACCTGGCAAAGCGTTTGGATCTTGGCCGCCGGCGTCGCAGTTTTGGCCATTCCCGCGCTGCTTTGGTTGCTCGCAGAAGAACGTAGCCCTCAATCGAACGCCACAGAGGGGCAATCCCTTGGAATGGGCGGGCGCCATTGGAGCCGCAATCAAGCGCTTGGCCATTCATTGTTTTGGTTCATGATCCCTGCACTGTTGGGACAATCAGCATTTAACACCGCTTTTTTCTTCCTCCAGGTACATTTTGCCGAAATTAAAGGCTGGGAGCATTTGCAATTGGTGGCCATGTTTCCAGTTTACACCGCTGTTTCTATAGGGGCGATGATTTTATCTGGGATCTTGCTCGACAAATTAGACACCGCCCGCTTGATCCCCTATTTTCAATTGCCAATGATTTTTGCCTTTTTGATCTTTGCCTATGGTCAATCGCTTGTTGCGGCATTGGTGGGATTTATTTTCCTAGGTCTATCTGCCGGTGCAAACGCGACACTGCCAAATGCTTTTTGGGCCGAATTTTACGGCACAAAACACCTTGGCTCAATCAAAGCGGCGGCGGCGGCCGTCATGGTTTTGGGCTCAGCGATTGGTCCGGCGGTGACGGGGATCTTGCTGGACTACAACCTCGCTCTTGATGCACAATATGTTGCAGTTTCCGTATTTTTTGGCTTCTCGTCTGTGATGATGTGGGCGGGTGTCAGGCGCGTGCGCGCCAGCTTGCTGGCTTAGCGACCCCGGCGCAGATAGACATAAAGCGCGCCCTCCCCGCCGTGGCGCTGATGTGCTTGTGTCACCTCTAAAATGACCAAAGACACCGGAGACTGTCGCAACCAAATCGGAACAGTGTGCCTCAATACCCCATGGCGCTCAGGAATAGGCCCATGATCTGGCTTGAATTTGCCCTTGCCGGTAATCACAAGAACCAATCGGCGCTGCAATTGCGCGGATCCCAAAATGAAATCCTGCAAGGCTGGATGGGCTTGCGCCATTGTCATCCCATGAAGGTCGATGCGCCCCTCGGGCCGCAGCTTGCCGCGGGTCAACTTCCCAAAGGATTTTGCATCCATCACAGGCGCAGGCTTCGCCGCGGCCTGTGCCCGGCTCGCTGGCGGTATGGATCGTGATTTCATACCAATTTTGAAGGCCTTGAGGTCGGGTTGTACCGATGCGGGGCGCTTTATCTCTGCTTTTGGTACAGACAGGGCCCGCGGCATTTCCATCTTTGTGGGCGGAGCCAAAGGTGTTGCTGTATCAGCCACCTTTTTCCAAAGCTCTCGCTCTTCTGGACGCAGTTTTCTAGCCATCCCTATTGCCCCGAAATCCGGGCGCGCGCTTCTTGGATTGGCAGCAAAAGGATCATACGACCCGAATTTTTGGTCAAACCCGCCGCGATCCCGGCCTGAGATCCCGTTCCAAAGAACACGTCAGCGCGCTGCGGCCCTGTTATGGCGGAGCCTGTATCTTGAGCAATCATAAGACGGTTTAGAGGTCTTGACCCACCCTTTTCAAGCCAGACGGGCGCGCCAAGGGTGACATATTTAGGATCAACGGCCAGGGTGCGCAACGCTGTGAGTGATCGGTTCATCGCGCCAAGTGGACCTTTGTCACTGGGCACATCACCAACCCGGCGAAAAAATACATAGGCCGGATTTTCCCAGACAATTTCCTGTCCTTTCTCGGGGTTGTCCAGTACCCATTGTCTAATTCGGTTTGCCGATACTTCATGCTCCTGCAAAACACCTAACTCAACCAAATGGGGACCAATGGCCTGATACCGATGACCATTAGAGCCACCAAACCCCAGGCGGATGGTCGTGCCATCTTGCAGCCGCACGCGGCCCGAACCCTGAATTTGCAAAAAGAAAATATCAGCAGGATTCTCAACCCAGGCCAATTCAAGCCCCCTGCCCTTTAAGACTTGGTTTTCCTCAATGTCTCGTCGGGTTTTCCAAAGGCCACCAGCACGCACCTCCTTCGGCACGCCGTAGATTGGATACCGAAATCGCCCAGTTCGCGTGAGAGACCCGTCTAGTTCCGGTTCATAATACCCCGTAAAAAGAGCCGGCTCGGTGGTCTTGGTCATCACGGGTTGGAAAAAAGTTTCGAAATACAGTCGCGCGTTTGGGTTTTGCTGTGCAACAGCGCAAAGACTTTCCCACTCCTCACCTGACATATCGCCACAGGTGACTTTAAAAGCCTCCAGTGCCGCCGCGTGATCGTCGTCTTGCCAGCCATTGAGCGCTGAGAACGGAATGGCCTGATAGGTGTCGCCTGCGATAACCGGCAAACCAAGGGCCGCAAAAATGGCGGCCAAAAGCAGCGGTCTAAGACTCATTCGCCCGTGGCAATGAGCTGCCAGTTTGGATCGTCGGCGCCCATAGTGCGGCCAAAAGTCCAAACATCGCGCTGGCGTTTAACCTCAGTCTCATTGCCCTCAATAATATCTCCATCCGAATTGCGCACCACTGAGGTGAGCTCGCAAATGAAGCGCACATCAATCTCTGCAGCGTTGGTTTTGGGGTCAAACGTCGCGCCCATTAAGCCAGTATCCCGCACGCCAATGAATTCTGCCTCAATCGACAGGCCCTGTGCTTTGCGGGCCTCCACAACCGAAGCAAAGGCATCATAGACATCTTGATTTAAGAAGGCTTTGACACTGCCCAAGTCACCATTCTCGAAGGCCATTAAAATCATTTCATAAGCACTTTTCGAACCATACAGAAATTCTGTTACAGAAAACGACGGCTCCGCGTGCTTCATGCCCAAAAGTGCCCGAGCTGCGTCGCTGTCTTCTGCAACGTGATCTGTGATATCCTGATCTGGACCACCGTCGATCACCTCAAGCTTTGGCCGATCATCAGCGTGTGCCGCGATATTGGGGCGCGGGCCCTCATGACCATCTCTTGTGCCCAGAACACCCCGCAACTTCAAAATGAGATAGATGGCGATACCTGCCAACGCCAATAATTGGATAATTTGCATATTCATTGTGATCTGTTGCCCCATGAGGAATAGAATTATTCGAACTTGTTACCTATGTAGGACAGCAGGTGGTTCAAGTCCACCAGCACACAGGTGAATCGGAGAGCCAAAATGCGGTTGTTGATAGCTTTTATAGCGGTGCCCTTAATTGAAATCGGCCTTTTTATCCAAGTCGGTGACGCAATTGGTCCTTGGCCAACGTTGCTTATCGTTTTATTGACCGCCATTGTTGGAACCGCGCTGGTGCGCAGTCAGGGCACGCAGGTGTTGCGTACGCTCCAAGGATCGTTTCAGGCAATGAAAGATCCAACCGAGCCCTTGGCGCACGGGGCAATGATTTTATTTGCTGGGGCGTTACTGCTGACACCGGGGTTTTTCACCGATGCCTTCGGGTTTTTGCTTCTCTTCCCACCTTTCCGCAACCTGATTACGAAAATGATCCGCTCAAAGCTTAAATCAGCCGATATGAAATTCTCCCCCCACGAGACCGGGCCAGATAACACCGTCATTGATGCGGAATATACAGATATTTCAGAGCAGAGCCCCTCCTCTGGCCCGACAAAGCATTGAGGGTTGCCGCAGATCCTGCTATGCGGCTTGGGATATATTTTTAGGAGTGACCAGAATGGCACAAAAACCGGTTGAAAATGCCAAAAATGAAGAAGAGGCCGCACAAAAGCCTTTGAAAATGCAAGTTCTGGCCCAGTATATTCGTGACATGTCTTTCGAGAATATTTTAGCTCAGAAAGGCATTAGCGGTGAAGCACAGCCCGATGTGTCTGTGCAGGTTAATATCGATGCAAAAAAGCGCCCGATCGAAAACCAGTTTGAGGTCATCATCAAGACAGAAATTTCGTCCAAGACCAAAGATAAGGGCGAAGCGATGTTTTTGTTAGAGCTGGAATATGCGGGCATTTTTCACATTGAAAACTTGCCAGAAGATCAACTTCATCCCTATTTGATGATCGAGTGCCCACGCATGATCTTCCCCTTCCTGCGCCGCATCATCAGCGATGTAACACGAGATGGTGGCTTCCCGCCACTCAACCTCGACTCAATGGATTTCGTTCAATTGTATCGCAATGAAATTCAACGGCGTGTTGCTGAAAACGCGAAAGTGAAAGCAAACTAAGTCTCTTTTGTCCAAAGTGCATCAGATCCCAAAGCGGCGATGAATGTTTCATGCGCCGCTTTTTCTTTGTCTGACAGCCGGGATGCCAAGGGTTTTGGTCGAGGCGCGGGGCGCCAATCGGGGGATTGTGAGCCATCGGTGGATGTTTTGACCTCTGGGCCGGACAAAACCAAATCTGGCTGCCGGCCACCAACCAGCTCCAGATAAACTTCTGCCAAGATTTCAGAGTCCAACAATGCCCCATGCAGTGTTCGCGAGGAATTATCAATGCCGAATCTGCGGCATAAAGCATCCAGCGAAGCGGGCGAGCCAGGGAATTTACGGCGTGCAATCGCAAGAGTATCAATGGCTTGATCGTTTGGCAAAGCCGGCCGATTGACCCACCCAAGTTCTGCATTCAAAAATTTCATGTCGAAAGATGCATTGTGTATGACAAGCTTGGAGTCCGCAATGAAATCGATAAATTCTTGGGCAATGTTCTTGAAAATAGGCTTATCCGATAGGAATTCTTCGCTCAGACCATGCACATTAAACGCAGCCTCCGGCATATTGCGTTCTGGATTAATGTATTGGTGATACGTGCGGCCAGTTGGCAAATGGTTGAACAATTCAACCGCGCCAATTTCAACAATCCGATCCCCTTCGCTTGGCTCGAATCCGGTGGTTTCTGTATCCAAAACAATTTCACGCATCTTTTTGCCTTTTCTTGATATCTGCCAAAATAACGTCGACCGCCCGCGCGGCTGTTTCGGGGCTATTGGTATCAATAATGTAATCGGCCCGCGCGGCTTTCTCTTCTGCGGGCCATTGTTTAGATAGGATCATTTGAAAATGCTCCGCTGTCATCCCTGATCGTGCCAAAACACGAGATTCTTGCACCTCGGGGCTCGATAAGACACAGGCCACTGCATCAAAATCAGCTGCGGAATTGAGCTCAAACAATAGTGGAATATCAAAAACCAAAATGGACCCCGGGTTACCGGCAATAAAAGCCTCCCGGTCTTTTTTAACAAGGGGATGAATGATCGCTTCTAGCTTGGGCAATAGTTTTGCGTCTTGTGAAATAAGTGCTCGAAGCTTTGCTCTATCCACAAAGCCTTGAGACACGGCGCTCGGAGCAATCTTGGCAATACTGGCCACCGCCGCGCCGTTTTCACCATAGGCGCGGTGCACGGTGCTATCGGCATCCCAAACCTTGCAACCGCGATCAGCAAAAAGCTGGGCGGTTGTTGATTTTCCCATGCCGATCGATCCGGTCAATCCCAAAAGAAAGCTCATGTGAGCACCAATGCCTCTAGCTCTTGATCCACCACGGGCCGGGTGCCAAACCAAGCCTCAAACCCTGGGACGCCTTGATGTAATAACATACCAATACCGCCCACCACCTCACATCCACGCGCCCGCGCATCCTTCAAAAGCTGGGTTTCGAGGGGGGCGTAAATGAGATCAGCGACCAGGGCGAGCGGATTCACATGGGTCAAATCGAAATCTAAGGCAGGTTTTCCAATCATCCCAAGCGAGGTGCTGTTCACCACGGTGAACACCTTTGGCAAAATATCCTCTTTGTCCTGCCACTCAATCACTTCAATGAGATCTGAAATCTCAGCGGCCAAATCTTCTGCCCGTGCACGGGTACGATTACAAAGGTAAATCTTGGGTGCGCCAGCGTCCAAAAGAGCAACCAAAATCGCCCGCGCAGCGCCACCTGCGCCCAACACCAAAGATGGACCAGCGCTTGGCTGCCACGTCGTGCTTTGAGAGATCAGATTGGTCATAAATCCATAACCGTCTGTATTATCGGCATTAATATTGCCATTGTCCTTTTTTATCAAAGTGTTGGATGCTCCAATGCGTTGCGCCCGGGGGGTGGCGTCATCCGCAAATGCCAATGCTTGTTCCTTATGCGGAATGGTGACATTGAAACCTGAAAAGCCTAGGTCAAACAGCATGCGCACCGTTTCACTAAAGCGTGCGGGGGGAATGTCGATGGCGAAATAATCGCCTGATATTTGATTTTTCTTAAGCCAGTGCCCATGCATCAGGGGCGATTTGCTCTGCGCTATCGGATGACCCAAAATCGCCGCAAGTTTAGGGGTTTGAAACGGGGCGGTTGTATTGGTCTGGTTCAAAAAACTGATGATTGGCCCGATAGAAAGCCCCATAATATCAAACCAATTGCCACGAACATCGGCGAAAAAATCTGGCGTTTTTTCAAAGTGATAGCCCCCGGCTGAATGTTTCACATCCTGCCAATGAGCTTCTATATAGGCGTCTATCTCAGCCGGACTCATAGAGCGCATAGACATATGGCTGATTGAAATATGTCGCCATTGAGGTTTGCTGTCCTTGTAGATGACATTAGCAGTAATCAAACGATGCGTTTTCCCAGAAAGGCGAGATAGAGAGGTTTTGAGCGCCTCGGGTAAGGCGGGCTTTCCGAAAATTTCGCCCTCAAAAACCAGTATTTGATCACATCCAATCACCCAACTATCTGGATTCTTTCGGGATATTTTTAGCGCTTTATGTTCGGCTAGAGTGTCGGCAATGTCGCGGGGCAGGGCCTGTTCTGCAATCAGAGATTTCGTAATGTTTTCTTCATCAATTTGCGGTGACATAAACTGAGCGCTTATTCGTGCAGAGTTTAAAATGCGACGGCGCGTGGCTGATTGAGACGCGAGGATGAGATCCATGTGAGATAAACCTGTGGATATGTTTTGTGTGACCTGTGACTGAACTGTGGGGGTAATTGCGGATTTATGCAAATACAAGAATTCTTCCTGGATTTCGTCAGGGTTCAGGATTTTTCAACGGATTTATCTTCTGTGGATATGGATAATTTAGTGCCGATGATAATTTTTATTTTGGTGTAGTTTAACAATTCTATCAACAGGGTTACACACAAGGTCTGTTTTTAAGTTTCTGTTTATAGGCGTTTAATTTAATTATTTTGAGACGTTGGTTGTTTTTATCCATCTGTGGATAAATGGATTTATAAAATTTGATCCACAGAGTCTGACGGCACTACATCTCTCTACTAAAATCATATATTATCTTTATTAATATAGAGGGGTAGAAATACAGTCCGATGATAGATTACTTAATTGCAATGTACCCGTGGTTAAAAGCTGGTCATATCGTGTCCGTCATTTCTTGGATGGCTGGGATTTTTTATCTGCCTCGCCTTTTTGTACATCATAGTGAAAAAGTTAAAGTTCCATCTGATACAGATAGATTATTCTGCATGATGGAATCAAAGTTGTTGAAGGTCATTATGACACCAGCCATGCTTGCGACGTGGGGCTTTGGGTTATCTTTGGCGATCATACCCGGCGTGTTGAATTGGTCAGAGGTTTGGCCCTGGGTGAAATTGATATCCATTGTGGCAATGACAGTATTTCATGTTTGGCTGGCCAAGAGGCAAAGAGATTTCGAGAATGGTGAAAATCATCTGACTGGAAAAACCTACCGAATTATGAATGAAGTTCCGACAGTTTTGTTACTGGCAATTGTTATAATGGTTGTGGTTCGGCCATTTTAAATAAGTTTGTAATATTTGACTTGTCGCTTGGTTTTCAGTAACAAGATTGCGCACCCGTTCGGGATTGCTTTTTCTTAATGACATCTGTGGTGCCCGGGGCGATCTTGGGCAGGAAGAGACTCCATGACAAGTAACCGTGTGACTTTGGCCGAATTAAAGGCGAAAAGCCCAAAAGATCTGCTTTCTATGGCGGAAGAGCTGGAAATTGAGAACGCGTCGACCATGCGTAAGGGCGATATGATGTTCTCAATTTTGAAAGAGCGCGCTGAAGATGGAGCGGAAATCTCTGGAGATGGGGTTTTGGAAGTGCTTCAAGACGGCTTTGGGTTTCTGCGGTCTCCAGAAGCAAATTATTTGCCAGGCCCAGATGATATTTATGTTTCTCCAGAAATGATCCGGCAATTCTCTCTGCGGACCGGAGATACCATTGAGGGGATCATTAAGGCGCCAGAGGATACAGAACGCTATTTTGGTATGACCAAGGTTGAGAAGATCAATTTTGAGAACCCAGAGCGCGCACGTCATAAGGTGGCATTTGAAAATCTGACGCCGCTTTATCCAGATGAGCGGTTGAAAATGGAGCTTGAGGATCCCACGACGAAGGATCGCTCGGCGCGGATTATTGATTTGGTTGCCCCGATTGGTAAGGGTCAAAGATCTTTGATCGTTGCACCGCCACGGACGGGTAAAACCGTTTTACTTCAAAACATTGCCAATTCTATCGAAAGAAACCATCCGGAATGTTATTTGATCGTTTTGTTGATTGATGAGCGGCCGGAAGAGGTTACCGATATGCAGCGGTCTGTGAAGGGTGAGGTTGTGAGCTCGACCTTTGATGAGCCCGCGACGCGTCACGTTGCTGTGTCCGAAATGGTGATTGAAAAAGCGAAACGTTTGGTTGAGCACAAACGTGACGTGGTCATTTTGCTTGATTCGATCACTCGATTGGGTCGGGCATTTAATACGGTGGTGCCGTCCTCCGGTAAGGTATTGACCGGTGGTGTGGATGCGAATGCCTTGCAGCGGCCAAAACGCTTTTTTGGCGCAGCACGAAATATTGAAGAAGGCGGCTCTTTGACTATTATTGCGACCGCTTTGATTGATACAGGCAGCCGCATGGATGAGGTTATTTTCGAAGAATTTAAAGGCACTGGTAACTCGGAAATCGTCTTGGACCGGAAAGTTGCCGACAAACGCGTTTTCCCAGCAATGGACGTTTTGAAATCAGGAACGCGTAAGGAAGATCTGCTGGTGGATAAAGTCGATCTGCAAAAAACCTATGTCTTGCGCCGGATCTTGAATCCGATGGGGACGACTGATGCGATAGAATTCTTGATCTCGAAATTGAAGCAGACCAAATCTAATTCTGAATTCTTCGATTCCATGAACACCTAAGTGTAGCGAATGGACAGTATTTTTGCGCAGGCGACGGCAACGGGTCGGACAGGGGTCTCTGTTATCCGTTTATCCGGACCTCAAGCATTTGATATAGCAAGAATATTATGCAAATTGCCGGCGGTTGGTCGGACCGGCCTGCGGGCGGTTCGGGGCCGCGATGGGGCGCTTATTGATCAGGCACTTGTGCTATGTTTCGAGCAAGGTGCAAGCTTTACGGGCGAGCGTGTTGTAGAGTTTCAGGTCCATGGGGGCCTGGCCACTGTGGCCAAGTTGCTGTCGGAACTGTCGGAACAAGAGGGATGCCGGCTTGCAGAACCGGGTGAATTTACCCGCCGTGCGCTCGAAAACGGCCAATTAGATCTTAATCAGGTCGAGGCCTTGTCAGATCTCATTGATGCTGAAACCGAATCGCAACGCCAGCAAGCCATTCGTGTATTGGATGGTCGTTTCGGGGACGCCGGGGAGATGTGGCGGGGCAAGTTGTTGCGTGCGGCAGCGCTGCTGGAGGCTAGTATTGATTTTTCGGATGAGGAAATTCCGGATGATCTTTCTGTCGAGGTTATCAGCCTGGTTGAGGAGACGCGTGCGTCGATCGCTGCAATATTGGAGCGGTCTATGATGGCGTCAAAAATTCGTACCGGTTTTACGGTTGCGATAATCGGCGCGCCCAATGTTGGTAAATCCACTCTGTTGAATGCCATTGTGGGACGGCAAGCTGCAATTACCTCTGATGTGGCGGGAACGACGCGAGATGTGATCGAGTGCCGGGTTGATTTGCAAGGGCTGGCTGTGAGTTTCTTAGATACAGCGGGTTTACGCGAGTCAGAGGATGAAATTGAAAACTTAGGAATTTCAAAGGCATATGAGATGGCAGCCGCCGCTGATATTCGTGTGTTCTTGGTTGAAGAGGTGGGGGAGCCTCTCCCTATTGCTCTGCGTGATGGAGATATTGTTCGGCTGAATAAGGGAGATGAGCGAAGCTCTGATGTTGGTACAGTGTCGGGAAAAACCGGGGAAGGTGTATCAGAATTACTGAGCCTTATTGCTGAACGGTTACTGGTTAAAACACCGCAAGATGTGGTGGCTATTCGAGAACGTCAAATCACGGGTTTGCGTGCGGCGGAATCCTTTCTTGGGCGGGTATTGGAGTTGACTCATGCCGACCCATTGCCCTTTGAATTGGCTAGCCAAGAGCTGTATTTCGCGCTTAGTGAATTGGATTTCGTTTTTGGTCGGATTGATATAGAATCTGTATTGGATGAAATCTTCTCAAGCTTTTGCTTGGGGAAGTAGGGGGCTTGTTTCACGTGAAACATTTTGATGTTGTGGTTGTAGGCGGCGGACATGCCGGATGCGAGGCGCTTCATGCGGCCTGCCGGTATGGATTGAATGCCGCTCTTGTAACTTTGGACAAAAACAAGGTCGGCGTGATGTCATGCAACCCAGCGATTGGTGGCTTGGGTAAGGGCCATTTGGTGCGTGAGATTGATGCTCTGGATGGAATTATGGGCAGGGCAACCGATCTTTCGGGCATTCAATTCCGCCTTCTGAACCGAAGCAAGGGGCCCGCGGTGCAGGGACCGCGGACACAGTCGGATCGGCAGCTGTATTTAAAGGCAATTCAGGCCCTGCTTGCTCAGCAAGATTACACATTGATCGAGGGGGAAGCGGCGGCTTTGATGTCAAATGCCGGTTCTGTCACGGGTGTTCGTTTGGCGGATGGCTCGGAAGTTCGCGCCCGCTCGGTTATCCTGACCGCTGGAACCTTCATGCGGGGGACAATCCATATTGGCGATAAAAGGGTTTCCGCGGGTCGCATGGGAGAGAAGGCTGCAGACGAGCTTTCATTGCAGATGGAATCTTTGGGCGCTGTATTTGGCCGGTTGAAAACTGGCACGCCGCCCCGGTTGAACGGTGACACCATTGATTGGAGCCAGCTCGAGCTTCAGCCGGCCGATTGTGATCCGGTGATGTTGTCATTCTTATCAAAAGGACCTGCTGTTCAGCAGGTCAGCTGCGGCATTACTCACACCAATGGCCATACTCACGACATTATTCGGGAGAACATTGGAAAGTCGGCAATGTATGGGGGGCACATCGAAGGCGTTGGGCCGCGGTATTGCCCTTCAATCGAAGACAAAATAACCCGTTTTGCTGATAAATCTAGCCACCAGGTGTTTTTGGAGCCAGAGGGGTTAACGACAAACTGCGTCTATCCAAATGGTATTTCGACATCATTGCCCGAGGACGTGCAAGAGGCCTATGTTCGGTCGATCCAGGGCTTGGAGAATGTAGAAATTCAACAGCCAGGATATGCCATTGAATATGATTTTCTTAATCCTCAGGGTTTATCAAGTGATTTGGAATCAAACTTGATGGGCGGCTTGTTCTTGGCTGGGCAAATTAACGGCACGACAGGGTATGAGGAGGCTGCAGCTCAGGGACTGGTTGCGGCAATCGGCGTTGCGAAACGGCTTAAGGGCGTGTGTCCCATCACATTTGATCGTAGCACCAGCTATATTGGGGTTATGATCGATGATTTGACAACACGGGGAGCAACCGAGCCGTATAGAATGTTTACTTCAAGGGCTGAATTTCGATTGAAACTCCGTGCGGATAATGCTGATCAGCGGTTCACCGAGCAAGGACACACCTCTGGGCTGGTATCTGGTCACAGGTACGGCGTGTATCAAGAGAAGATGAAGCGCCTAGATCAATGTCGTTCGCTGCTGTCATCAATGTCCGTGTCACCCAACCAGGCGCGACGGGTGGGAATCGACCTTGGTTTAGATGGGCGTCGTCGCAATGGACATGAGCTGCTCTCTATCCCCGGTGTCACCATTGCCAATCTCGCTGATTTGACCCCAAAGCTAGCTGAGTTTGACACAGAGTCCCTGGATCAGGCTGCGCGAGAAGCGCTCTATGTTACTTATATTGAACGCCAGGGCCGCGATATCGAGGCATTGGCTCGGGACCTAAGCGTTAAGATTCCAAACGGTTTTCATTATGCGGGCGTTGCTGGTTTGTCTTCTGAGATGATTGCAAAATTAAGTGCAGCGCGTCCGGCGTCACTTGGCGCCGCTAAAAATATTGAAGGGGTAACGCCGGCGGCTTTGACCGCCGTATTATTGAGTATTAAATCCCAAAGTCTGAAAAATACCGGATGAAGCAGCAAGAAACACTCGCCAGTCTGAATGTTTCACGTGAAACAGAGGCGCAGCTCCACGATTTTGTTGCGTTGGTTGAAAAGTGGAATCCGGTGATCAATCTGATCGCTAAGGGCAGCATTCCGAACATCTGGAGCCGTCACATTGAAGATTCGGCACAAATTATCGCATTGGCAAAGCTGTCAGACTATTGGATTGATATTGGCAGCGGCGGGGGTTTTCCCGGTATCGTTGTGGCGATTTGCTTGAAAGAGATCTCCCCATCCACTTGTGTCGCCTTGGTCGAAAGCGATATGAGAAAAGCCACATTCCTCCGTCAAGCAGCCGCGCTTCTAGAGCTTAACTGTGAAATCCACAGCTCAAGAATTGAATCCTTAACGATAGCTCCGGCGGCCACCCTCTCGGCGCGGGCGCTCGCACCTCTGCCTAGTTTGCTAGAATATGCCGAAACTCTCGTGGAAAAGGACGGTGTGTGTTTGTTCATGAAGGGACAAACCTATCAGGATGAACTTGCGGCGGCGCAAAAATCATGGTCATTTGAACATGACATCGTACAGAGCCAGACAGATAGCAATGCCGCGGTGTTGAAAATCAGGAATATTCGACGTGTTGCAGATTAAACCAAAAATTTTCGCCATCGCGAACCAAAAGGGTGGGGTCGGGAAGACAACTACAACCCTAAATTTGGCAGCTGCAATCGCAGAAGCCGGCTTTAAAGTGCTGGTTATGGATCTTGATCCTCAGGGAAACGCGTCAACGGGGCTTGGCTCCCACGCTGATGCGCGCGAATTTACCACTTATGATGTTCTGATCGGCACTCACGTTGAGCCCCGATTTATACAAAAAACAGATATTGAAAATATCGATCTTGTCCCATCAACAACGGATCTCAGCTCTGCAGATATTGAGCTGGCCAGTGCAAAGAACCGAAGTGAAAAGCTGCGTAAGGTTTTCGGCAACTCAGACCTTTCAAAATATGATTATGTATTGTTGGACTGCCCCCCATCGCTCAATGTTCTAACTGTGAACGCGCTGATAGCGGCTCATGCGCTCATTATTCCTTTGCAAAGTGAATTTTTTGCACTGGAGGGGCTGTCACAGCTACTGATGTCCGTGCGAGAGGTTCGAGATCTAGGCAATCCCGACCTCAGAATCGAGGGCGTGGTGCTCACAATGTATGACGCGCGCAATCGCTTGTCCCTGCAGGTCGAAGAGGACGCGCGGGAAAATCTGGGCGAACTGGTCTTTAAAACAGTTATTCCCCGCAATGTACGAATAAGCGAGGCGCCGTCTTTTGCGATGCCTGTTTTAAGTTATGATAGCCGTTCCAAAGGGGCGGAGGCCTATCGCGCCCTCGCTCAAGAGATTTTGGCACGAAGATGATAAAGAGTTAGGACACACCATGGCCAATACACCCAAACGCCAAAGAGGTCTCGGCCGAGGCCTATCCGCTCTTATGGCAGATATTGAACCCGCCGTTGGTGACTCGGGTCCAATAGGGTCTGATCGGCGCAATGATATGCTTGTGCCAATCGAAAATATACATCCCAACCCGGATCAACCGCGCCGGTATTTCGACGTTGACGATCTAAATGACCTAGCAGGGTCCATTCGTTCTAAGGGCATTATTCAGCCCCTGGTCGTGCGCGCCCATCCAGGCAAAACTGGAGAGTATGAAATTGTCGCGGGTGAACGACGCTGGCGCGCTTCTCAACTTGCCCAGCTGCATGAATTGCCTGTTGTGGTGCGGGAATTTTCTGACCAGGATGTGCTTGAAATCGCCATCATCGAGAATATCCAACGCGCAGACCTAAATCCAATTGAAGAGGCAATCGGTTATCGACAGCTCATGGATAAGTTTGGCCATACGCAAGAGCAGATGGCCGAGGCGCTTGGAAAATCGCGCCCGCATATTGCAAATGTACTTCGCCTTCTGGCACTACCGGAAGATGTTCAATCCCTTGTCGTCAATGGTAGCCTTTCAAGTGGTCACGCCCGTGCTCTGATTACGGCGCCCAACGCCTCTGATCTGGCGCGTGTTGTTGTGGCGCGGGGGTTATCTGTCCGCCAGACTGAGAAACTGGTGAAAGAGCCCAAAACCTCCGGCAAAGAGCGCGTGTCAAAATCCGTCAAAGACGCAGACACACGTGCGCTTGAGGGCGACCTTTCCGCAGCGCTTAAAATGGCGGTTTCGATTACACATAATCCCGGACAAGAGGGCGGCTCGATCACTGTTCGTTACAAAAACCTAGAGCAGCTTGATGAGCTTTGTCGTCACTTAGCCGGGCTTTAATACATCAAAGCCTGGACCAGCTGATTGAGCAGCGGGCGGCCGGTTTTTGTGGCGCGCAGCCGATCGTTTGAAAGTTCCAGTAGACCCAAATCAAGCAAGTGATCTGGGATTTTCAGCTGAGTGTCGGCGATGCCCTCAATGCGCGTGCGCGAAATCCCATCTGACACCCGCAATCCCATCATGATTAATTCATTTGCATGATCTTGTGGGGTTAAAACCTCCTGACGACTGGTCCCACTGTTCAGTTTTGCCACCCGCTCCAACCAGGCCGGCGGCGCCAATGCTGTTTGTGTGGCGTGACGCCTTCCTGCCAAGGTTAGGCGCCCATGGGCTCCGGGCCCAATTCCGATATAGTCACCCCCACGCCAATATATAATATTATGCTTTGATTCCAATAGCTTGTGTGAATAATTGGATACCTCATAGGCGTGTAAGCCTGCCGCAGCGCAGATCTCATTGGTTGCATCGAACATATCCGCGCTCAAGTCTTCATCGGGCAATCCCGCCAATTTGCCCGCTTTTGCTCGAAAACCAAAGGCCGTCCCCGGTTCGATCGTGAGTTGATACAAAGACAGGTGCCCCGCGCTCATTTCAATGGCTTCGGTCAGCTCTCTTTGCCAAGCTTCAAGCGTTTGGTCCTGCCTTGCATAGATCAAATCAAAGCTGACCCGTTCAAAATAAGTCTTCGCAACCGTGAGGGCGGACCGCGCCTCCGCCACTGAATGCAAACGGCCAAGGCGCTTTAGGTCTGGATCGTTCAACGCCTGAATTCCCATGGAAATCCGGTTCACTCCAGCCTTATGGAAATCCGCGAAGCGTGATGCTTCAACAGAGGATGGATTGGCCTCAAGCGTGATTTCAATATCATTCGCGAAGGGCCAATGCCCCCGCGCGCGATCAATTAAACGCCCCACCATATTGGGTGGCATCAGACTTGGGGTGCCGCCCCCGAAAAAAATTGAATTTAATACGCGGTCTTGGGTGAGGGCCGCGTGGCGATCCAATTCCCTTAATAGGGCGTGTTCCCACATTTCAGTGTCAACCGTGGCGCTGACATAGGAATTGAAGTCACAATAAGGACACTTCGCTTCACAAAATGGCCAATGGATATAAAGACCAAATCCGCCGTGGCGCCAATCTTCCATCACGTCAGACAGCCAGACACCAACTTGTTAAAGGCATCTGCCCGATGGCTTAGGGGGTGCTTTTCTTCGGGGAGCATCTCAGCAAATGTTTGATCAAACCCATCGGGTTGAAACATTGGGTCAAAGCCAAATCCATGCATACCGCGCATTGGCCAAACCACTTGACCGGGCGCAATGCCGGTGAAAATCTCATCGTGACCATCTGGCCATGCTAAACATAATGTACAATTAAACTGCGCATGGCGCGGGAAGGGTGCATTTGCTGCTTCCAGCTCATCCCAAACCCGCGTCATCGCCATTGTGAAATCGCGACCACTGGGTGTTTCCGCCCAATCGGCCGTATACACCCCGGGTGCGCCATCCAACCCATCGACACAAATTCCACTATCGTCAGACAGAGCGGGCAGACCGGCCGCCTGCGCTGCAAAATGTGCTTTCAGGCGCGCATTCCCAGCAAAACTTGTCTCAGTTTCCACCGGTTCTTCCAGGCCCAGCTCCCCGGCACTCACACATGCGATGCCAAACGGAGCCAAAAGAGCCTGAATTTCGCGCAACTTGCCCTTATTGTGACTGGCAAGAACGATCTTAGGTGCGGTGAGCACGCGCATCAGCCAACGGCCGCCAATTGCGCAGCCACCAGTTGCGACACGCCTGCCTCGGCCAGATCAATCAGCTGTCCCATTTGATCACGAGAGAATGTTGAGCCCTCTGCCGACATCTGGACTTCAACCAATTTGCCCGATCCCAACATCACGAAATTGCCATCAACCCCAGCCTCACTGTCCTCCGGGTAGTCCAGATCCAAAACCGCTTGGCCCGCATAGATTCCACAGCTCACCGCAGCCACGGGATCCACAAGCGGATCGCTGATAATATCTCCAGCTTTCATGAGTTTTTGCACAGCGAGCTTAAGCGCCACCCAACCGCCTGTGATTGCGGCGCAACGCGTCCCGCCATCTGCTTGGATCACATCGCAATCGATACTGATTTGCCGCTCACCCAGAGCCACCCGATCCACACCGGCGCGCAAACTCCGCCCGATGAGACGTTGAATCTCTTGAGTGCGCCCCGATTGACCGTTTTTGGCCTCCCGGCGCATGCGCGTATGGGTGGCGCGGGGCAGCATCCCATATTCTGCTGTTACCCAACCCAATCCTGAGTTCCGCAGAAAAGGAGGCACGCGCTCTTCCAAACTGGCTGTGCAAAGCACATGCGTATCGCCAATCTTGATCAAACAAGATCCCTCGGCATGACGGGTGACATCTGTTTCAATCACAATGTCACGCATTTGATTTAATTCTCGATTGGATGGTCGCATCGCTTGTCCTCTCTGTGTTCATGCGCGAATATGCGAAGCGGACCCCAAATAGCAAGGCTTAGGTGAATGGATTCGTCTACAGAGTTATTTTCAGAAATGGATGCCCGGAGCCGTGAAGTGTTTCAACGGGTTGTGGAAAGCTACCTGTCTTCCGGGGAACCGATGGGCAGCAACACGTTAACCCAACACATGACACAACCCGTGAGCGCCGCCACCATTCGCAATGTCATGAAAGACTTAGAGCTTCTTGGCCTGCTTGACAGCCCGCACACCTCTGCCGGCCGACAGCCCACGGAGCTTGGTCTGCGAATGTTTGTCGATGGTATTTTGGAGGTTGGGGAGCCCGATGAGGCCGCCCAGCGTAAAATTTCCGCAACAATGGATGAAAACGACAGCATCACAGGCATGCTTGACCGTATGTCCAGCACCCTTTCCGGACTTACCCGCGGAGCATCTTTGGTTCTGGCGCCTAAAAAGTCATCGCCCATAAAACATATTGAATTTGTTTCCTTGGCGACCGACCGGGCGCTTGTGGTTTTGGTTTTTGCCAATGGCGAGGTTGAAAACCGGGTATTTCGACCGCCTTTGGGTCAAACCCCGAGTCAAATGCGAGAGGCCGTAAACTTTCTAAATGTCATCGGTCAGGGCCGGACATTGCAAGAGTTAAAATCCACCATTGTCACAGAGATCAAAAAACACCGCTCGGAATTGGATGTTTTGACAACCGGCTTGGTTGAGGCTGGCGTGGCCGTCATGCAGGATGCTGGCGGTGACAATGAGCGATTAATTGTCCGCGGCAGATCGAATCTCCTTGAGAATGCTGGAACAGCTGAGGACTTAGAGCGGGTTCGAGTGCTCTTTGATGACCTTGAACGCAAGCGAGATATAGCGGAATTCCTGCAATTAACCGATGAAGGTGAGGGTGTTCGCATTTTTATTGGCTCTGAGAACAAACTATTTTCACTTTCGGGTTCCTCTTTGGTGGTTTCTCCCTATATGAACGCTGACCAAAAGGTGGTTGGCGCTATTGGCGTAATCGGACCCACGCGTCTGAATTATGGTAGGATCGTGCCAATCGTGAATTATACCGCTCAAATGGTCGGGCGGGTTTTATCTGATCGAGGTTAGGTCCAGATGGCAAAAGAACATGAAGACGAGTTTCTCCAGGACGTCAGTCTTGCCGAAGAAGAAGAATATGGTGAGGAAGAATACACCGAAGAAGAGCTAGAGCTTGATGCTCTGCGCGCCGAACGCGATGATCTCAAAGACAAGTGGATGCGCGCCCTCGCGGATGCGGAAAACGCTCGGAAACGCGGTGATCGTGATCGTAGAGAGGCTGAAAATTATGGCGGCTCGAAGCTCGCCCGTGATCTACTGCCGGTCTATGACAACCTCAAGCGTGGCCTGGAGGCCGCGACGGATGACCAGCGCGAAGTCTCAGCTGCTTTGATTGAGGGCGTTGAGCTCACCATGCGCGAAGTGGTTAATGTTTTCAAAAAACATGGCATCGAACCCATTTCGCCAGAAATTGGCGAACGTTTTGACCCACAAAATCATGAAGCCATGTTTGAAGCGCCTGTTCCTGGCACAAAAGCAGGGGACATCATTCAGGTGATGACCGAAGGATTTATGTTGCATGATCGCCTTTTGCGCCCTGCGCAAGTGGGCGTTTCTTCAACTCCAGGCTGAGGCTAAAAAGCGATATCTGCGACAAGGGCGGCTCAAGGGCCGCCTTTTATGTCTTGAGTTTCGACTTCAGCTGATAAATGAGATCCAGCGCCTCTTTGGGGCTCAAACTATCTGGCTGGACCCCATTCAAGACCTCTTCAAGCTCCGACTGGGCTGAGGGCGCAGGTGCCGACATCGCCACCGCGGAAAACAGCGGCAAATCGTCGATGAGGGCTTTTTGCTTGCTATGCCCCTCGCGCTCGCCCCGCTCCAAAGCCTCAAGAACCACCTTTGCCCGCTCCAAAACCGATTGCGGCAGGCCGGCCAGTTTGGCCACTTGCACCCCATAGGACCGATCTGCTGCGCCTTTCTTCACCTCATGTAAGAACACCACATCTCCCTGATACTCCCGCACAGTGACGGTGGCATTGTCCACATGGGTCAGTTTCGCGGTGAGCTGGGTGAGCTCATGGTAATGAGTGGCAAATAATGCGCGGCATCGGTTGACATCATGCAAATGCTCCAGAGTGGCCCAAGCGATGGATAGCCCGTCATAGGTCGAGGTTCCGCGGCCAATTTCATCCAGAATAACCAAAGCACGATCATCTGCTTGGTTCAAAATTGCGGCGGTCTCAACCATCTCCACCATAAAAGTCGATCGCCCGCGGGCCAAATCATCGGCCGCACCAACCCGGCTAAAAATCTGTGAAACAATGCCAATTTCAGCCCGAGCCGCCGGCACAAAAGATCCGGCCTGTGCCAAAAGGGCAATCAAAGCATTCTGACGTAAAAACGTTGATTTACCGGCCATATTTGGCCCGGTGAGCAGCCAAATCATGTCGTTTGTGCTGGTCAATTGGCAATCATTGGCGACAAAAACAGTTTCCGCCTGCGCTTTGATTGCCGCTTCGACCACTGGATGGCGGCCTTGCTCAATTATAAAGTCGCGGCTGTCATTCAGCACCGGGCGGACCCAACCCTCTGCCATGGCCAACTCGGAAAGAGCGGCAGCGACGTCAATCTCTGCAATCGAGACCGCCAAAGCCTGTAGTGCGGCGGCATGATCTAACACCTGAGCGCAGAGACCGGCAAAAACTTCAAGCTCTAACCCTGTGGCGCGGCCGGCAGCATTTAGGATTTTGGTTTCCAGCTCACCCAGTTCGACCGTCGTAAAGCGGACCGCATTGGCGGTGGTTTGTCGGTGAATGAAAACATCATTCAAAGGTGCCGTCATCATGCGCTGGGAATGGGTGGCGGTGGTTTCAATGAAATATCCCAGCACATTATTGTGCTTAATTTTCAGGGAGGAAATCTCAGACTGGCCGGCATAATCGGCTTGCATCCTAGCAATCACAGACCGCGCTTCGTCGCGCAGGGCCGTCATCTCATCCAGCTCTGCCGAATAGCCAGTGGCGACAAACCCACCATCTCGCGCCAGAAGGGGCGGTTCGGCGACCAGGGCGCGATCCAATTCATCGGACAGGGCCTCAAACCCTTTCAGATCATCTGCCGCATTCTTCAGGAGTGGCGGTAACTCTTGCTCTGCCAAAAGGGCATGCACTTGCGCGGCTTGGGCGATGCCATTCCCAAGCGCCAGCAAATCTCTTGGACCACTGCGCTCAAGCGCCACACGCCCCAAGGCGCGTTCAACATCGGGCAATTGCTTCAAAGCGGTGCGCACCGCGCCGCGCAAACCGCTTTGGCCACAGAAAAACTCCACCGCCGATGCGCGCTCTTCGATGGCTGCCAGGCGTTGAGAGGGTGTCGTAATGCGGCGAGACAAAAGCCGCGCTCCGGCAGCGGTCACAGAGCGATCCACAACCGACAGCAAAGAGCCAGATCTTTCCCCTGCCAGCGTTTGGGTCAGTTCAAGATTTTTTCGGGTTGCGGCATCAATTGCAACAAAATCATCCCGCGCTTCACAAACGGGTCGGCGTAGAAGTGGGAGTTGGCCTTTTTGGGTGGTGGAGAGATATTCAATAAGCCCAGAAACGGCGGCGACATCGGCACGGCTGAACTCTCCAAGACCGCTCAGGTCTCCAACACCATAGGCTTTGCAAATTTTCTCCACGCCGGCGGTGCTGTCAAAAACCTCCTGTGGCAATTCGGTCGCGGCCGCACCGGCCTCATTTATGATTTCCAGAGTTTCATCCAGCGCCCCCTCAGCCACAAGCACCTCAGCTGGGGCAAGCCGGGCCAGCTCTGGCCCCAATCGCACGGGCGGGCAGGGACTATAGCGCATATCTCCGGTCGAAATATCCACCCAAGCAAGACAGCTTTGGTTGCGCACCTGAACAAACGTGGCCAGAAAATTACTTTGTCGCGGCTGCAGTAGCGTGTCTTCGGTCAAGGTCCCTGGGGTGACCAACCGAACCACGCCCCGTTTCACAACGGATTTAGCCCCGCGTTTCTTTGCCTCTTTTGGATTTTCCAGCTGTTCGCAGACCGCAACGCGAAACCCTTTGCGAATGAGATTGAGCAAGTAACCCTCTGCCGCGTGCACCGGCACACCGCACATGGGAATATCCGCGCCCTGATGTTTGCCGCGTTTCGTCAGGGTAATATCCAGCGCCTGCGCTGCCGCGACGGCATCGTCGAAAAACAGCTCGTAAAAATCTCCCATGCGGTAGAACAATAGGGCGGAGGGGTATTCCTCCTTGATCGCAAGAAACTGTGCCATCATGGGCGTTACGGACTGGTCGGGCTTGCTCACAGATTGATCTCCATTTGTGGCAAGTATTAGGCAAAACTTGCGACGAAAGAAAGCGATCATCGGGATGGATTTTGAATTGGTTTGACCTCTGGTTGGCGGTGGTTCATTCTGGCGCGAAGGTGGCGCAGGGTCGATGGGCAATGGCTCAAGGCCTAGACGGCGCAGATCCTCTATATAGGGGCTCTGCTAAAATTGAATTGCACCAGCGAAACAGATAGTTTAATATTAAACTAATTCTAAACGGAGTGTTGCAATGCCCAATAACAAAGTCACAGACGCTGATGCGCTGGCCTACCACCTGGAACCAACGCCTGGTAAGTTTGAGATAACCGCCTCTGTGCCAATGACAACACAGCGTGATCTTTCCTTGGCCTATTCGCCAGGTGTTGCGGTGCCCTGTTTGGCCATCGCAGATAATCCTGAATTGGCCTATGACTATACCAACAAAGGCAACCTTGTAGCGGTGATTTCGAACGGAACAGCGGTATTGGGTCTTGGTAATCTTGGGGCTTTGGGCTCCAAGCCGGTCATGGAAGGCAAGGCGGTTTTGTTTAAGCGCTTCGCAGATGTGAACTCCATCGATATTGAGCTGGACACCGAAAACCCCGAAGAATTTATCAATGCTGTGAAGCTCATGGGTCCGACCTTTGGCGGCATCAACCTCGAAGACATTAAGGCACCGGAGTGTTTTATCATCGAGCAAGCCTTGAAAGAGGTCATGGATATTCCAGTGTTTCATGATGACCAACACGGCACGGCCGTGATCTGCGCGGCAGGCCTGATCAATGCCTTGCACCTGTCTGGCAAGAAAATTCAGGACGTGAAAATTGTTTTGAATGGTGCCGGTGCTGCTGGCATTGCCTGTATTGAACTTTTAAAATCTATGGGTGCCAAACATAACAACTGCATTGTGTGCGACACTAAGGGCGTGATTTATCAGGGACGTACTGAGGGTATGAACCAATGGAAATCGGCCCATGCTATTTCAACAGAGTTGCGCAGTTTGGATGACGCTATGGCGGGCGCAGATGTGTTTTTGGGTGTTTCCGTCAAAGGCGCCGTGACCCCAGCAATGGTGGAAAGCATGGCCCCCGATCCGGTGATTTTTGCTATGGCAAATCCAGACCCTGAGATCACACCCGAAGAGGCGCATGCCGTGCGTCCAGATGCGATCGTGGCCACAGGGCGGTCGGATTATCCCAATCAGGTCAACAATGTATTGGGTTTCCCGTATTTGTTCCGTGGTGCATTAGATATTCACGCCAGAGCGATTAATGACGAAATGAAGATTGCTTGTGCGCGTGCGCTTGCGGATTTAGCGCGTGAAGAGGTGCCAGATGAGGTGGCTTTGGCCTATGGCACGAAGTTGAGTTTTGGCCGCGATTACATTATCCCAACCCCCTTTGATCCACGTTTAATCTACCGCATTCCTCCCGCAGTTGCGCGCGCAGGTATGGACACAGGCGCTGCCCGCCGGCCGATTGTGGATATGGATGGCTATGAGCTGTCCCTGAAAACCCGCATGGATCCCACCGCGAGCATTTTGCGCGGCATCAATGCGCGCGCACGGTCGTCGCAGGCTCGGATTATCTTTGCCGAAGGTGATGATGAGCGGGTCTTGCGCGCTGCTGTCTTGTATCAACGCCAGGGTTTTGGAAAATCAATTGTCGTGGGTCGGGAAAGCGATGTGCGTCAAAGATTAGAGGCAGCGGGGCTGGGTGATGCGGCCGGTGAGCTGGAAGTGGTGAATGCCGCCAACACAGAACATTTGGAAGATTACAAAAACTACCTCTACCAGCGCCTGCAACGCAAAGGTTTTGATACAACCGATGTGCATCGCCTTGCTGCCCGGGATCGTCACGTTTTTGGATCTTTGATGCTTGCGCATGGACATGGCGACGGTTTGGTGACGGGTGTTACACGCAAGTCAGCGCATGTTTTGGAATTGATCAACCATGTTTATGACGTGGGCCCACATGATGGCGCGGTTGGGGTGACGGCTATTTTGTCAAAAGGCAAAATCATTTTGATCGCTGACACATTGGTTCATGAATGGCCTGATGAAAACGACCTTGCCGATATTGCCGAACGTGGTGCTGGCGTGGCGCGTGCCTTGGGCTTGGATCCGCGGGTGGCTTTTGTAAGCTTTTCGACCTTCGGTTATCCGATTTCAGAGCGCGCTGAAAAAATGCGCATTGCTCCGGATGTCTTGTTAAAGCGTGGGGTTGATTTTGAATTTGAGGGCGAGATGGCTGTGGATGTGGCGCTCAACGTCAATGAGATGAAGAAATACCCGTTCAGCCGCCTCACTGGCCCGGCCAATGTTTTGGTGGTTCCAGCGCGGCATTCGGCATCAATCTCAGTGAAATTGATGCAGGAAATGGGTGGTGCCACTGTCATCGGTCCAATTTTGACAGGCATCGATAAGCCAATTCAAATTTGCTCGACCGTGTCTTCGGTGAATGACATCCTCAATATGGCGGCCATTGCCGCCTGCAATATCAGATGACGGTCTACAATTTCGGCTCCATCAACGCCGATTACTTCTACCAGGTGCGTCATATTCCGGCGCCTGGTGAAACCCTTGCGGCGACTGATTTGGATCAAGGCCTGGGCGGCAAGGGGGCCAATCAATCTGTGGCTATGGTTCAAGCCGGTGCGGATGTGGTGCATTTGGGAGCCGTGGGCCGCGATGGGGATTGGCTGCTCGAGCGGCTTGTTGCTTTGGGTGTCGCGCGCGATTCAATTGCCCGCCTGTCCTGCGCTTCCGGCCACGCCATCATCACGGTGGCCGCTGATGGTGAAAACGCCATCACCCTATTTTCTGGAGCCAATACGGCGATGAGTGAAGCGCAGCTCACCCAATGGTTGGCCCCGATCGGTGCGGGGGATTGGCTGGTGATGCAAAATGAAACTGCGCATCAAGTCCATGCCGCCCGAATGGCGCGCGCTCAAGCTGCGCGCGTGGTCTATTCAGCGGCACCCTTCGAGGCGAAGGCTGTGGCAGAGGTTTTGCCATTTGTGAATATCCTATGCGCGAATGAATATGAGGTGAAAGCGCTCCAACAGGATCTGCGCATCTCCAGTTTAGCCAGCCTTGGGCTCGATGGAATGCTCATTACCTATGGCGCAAAAGGTGCCGCCTATCATGATTTTTCAGCAGATCAGGTGTTTGAGGTTGCTGGAATCCCTGTCATTCCCGTGGACACCACCGGAGCAGGCGACACTTTCTGTGGTTATTTCATAGGGCGTTTGTCATTGGGAGACGACCCCCAAACCGCCTTAACCTGTGCCAACCGCGCCGCAGCCCTCAAGGTTACACGATCCGGCACAGCGGATGCTATTCCAAACCTGCAAGAGGTGATGGAATTCGCCCCCTGAGTGATGGGCTTGAGCCTCTTGCTGTGTTTCACCCGTCCTTGTGAGTTTTCCCTCTTGGCTCAAAATGCCTCTCAGCCTAGGCTTGAGATATGACAGATCATGTAACAACCCACCAAGCTGCGGAAGATGCCCGCAATGAAGACATTTTGATTTACCTCAATGGGCAATTGCTGCCCAAAGAGCGTGCCTTGGTCAGCGTATATGACAGCGGGTTTATGCTTGGGGACGGGGTTTGGGAGGGGTTGCGTCTTTATAACGGCACATGGGCCTTCATGGATGAACATCTGAACCGTTTGTTTGAGGCGGCAAAGGCCGTGGATATTGATATTGGTATGGATCGCAATGGGGTGGAGCGGGCCTTGCGCGATACGCAAGCGGCCAATGGGATGCAGAGCGATGCGCACGCTCGGCTTATGGTCACGCGCGGGGTGAAGATCCGCCCGTTTCAGCATCCAGACCTGTCACAATCTGGCCCCACATTTACCATCATAATGGAACATTCAAAGCCCAGCCTTCCCCGTGGCATTCGTCTCGCCACTGTACCGCATATGCGGGGCCTGCCCATGACGCAGGATCCAAAATTAAATTCGCATTCTAAACTCAACTGCATTTTGGCCTGTATCGCGGCACAAAAGGCCGGAGCGGATGAGGCTTTGATGTTAGACGTGCATGGGTTTGTGAATACCACCAATGCCTGCAACTTTTTTATTGTGCGCGATGGTGCGGTTTGGACCAGTACGGGAGATTACTGCATGAACGGCATCACCCGGCAAAAGGTCATTGATCTGTGCCGCGCCCATGACATCCCCGTTTTTGAGCGCAACTTCAGCTTGGTGGACACCTATGGCGCGCAGGAGGCCTTCCTGACCGGAACCTTCGGTGCGCAAACCCCTGTGATCGAGATTGATGGCCGCCCCATCGGTGACGGCGACATGGGGCCAATCACCTGCCGTATTCGGGGGTTGTATCAGGACCTCATCGCCCAGGTCTGCGCATGAAGATCGCCATGTGGTCAGGTCCGCGCAACCTGTCGACGGCGATGATGTATGCCTTTGGCAATCGGGCGGATACGCGGGTTGTAGATGAGCCGTTTTATGGCGCCTATCTTCATCATTCCAATGCGGACCATCCGATGCGTGCTGAAATCATGGCAAGTATGGCTTGTGATCCTGTGCAGGTGAGTGCCGAGCTGTCCGGCCCTGTGCCAGGTGGTGCGGCGATTTGGTATCAAAAACACATGACCCATCATATGCTGGACCATTTCCCGATGGATCTGCTGGCGCAGCTGCGCAATGTGTTTCTCATTCGTGATCCCGCGCGGGTGATCGCCAGCTATGCCCGCAAGCGCGCGGATGTGACTCTATACGACCTCGGGTTTGTGCAACAAAAGAAAATTTTTGATCATTGCGTGGCGCTGGGTCAGGTCCCGGTTGTGATCGACAGCGATGATATTTTAGCCGATCCAAAATCTGCGCTTATGGAGCTCTGCCTGCGGCTGGAAATTGCCTTTGACCCTGCGATGTTACACTGGCCTGCTGGGCCGCGGGCGCAGGATGGTATTTGGGCGGCCCATTGGTATGACGCCGTGCATCGCTCAACTGGATTTGGACCGGCACCAGGTCCCGCGCCAAGAGTTGATGCCGATTATGACGCGCTATGGCACCAAGCGCAGGCGATCTATGAGCAGCTGCAGGCTGCCAAATAACCGCCTGCTCCCGCGGATCAACGGATCCGATTTTTACGCGCAGCCAAGAGCTTGAGGCGCAGGGCATTGAGCTGGATAAAGCCAGCAGCATCTTTTTGATCGTAGGCGCCCGCATCATCTTCAAACGTCACATGCGCTTCAGAATACAGGCTGTAATATGACCAGCGGCCCACCGTGCGGGCGGAGCCTTTATAGAGCTTCAGACGCACAGTTCCGGTGACATGCTCTTGGGACTTATCAATCAAAGCCTGAAGCATTTCGCGCTCAGGGCTAAACCAAAAGCCATTGTAAATCAGCTCGGCATATTTTGGCATTAATTCGTCTTTGAGATGGGCCGCGCCGCGGTCCAAGGTGATGGATTCAATGGCGCGATGGGCCTCCAGCAGCAATGTGCCGCCAGGGGTTTCGTAAATGCCACGGGATTTCATGCCCACAAAGCGACCCTCGACCAGGTCAAGCCGCCCGATGCCATGTTGACCGCCAAGCCGGTTTAACTCGGTCAAAATCGTTGCGGGGGACATATCAACGCCGTTGATTGAGACAGCATCCCCGGCTTGAAAGCCAATCTCAACATATTCTGGCGTGTCGGGTGCATCCTCGGGATTGACGGTGCGTTGATAGACGTAATCGGGTGCCTCAATGGCCGGGTCTTCCAAGACCTTACCTTCCGAAGAGGTGTGCAGCAGGTTAGCATCAACACTAAACGGCGCTTCGCCGCGCTTGTCTTTGGCGATTGGGATTTGGTTTTTCTCGGCAAAATCGATCAGCTTGGTACGGCTTGAAAGATCCCATTCACGCCAGGGGGCGATGACTTTGATATCGGGGTTCAATGCGTAGGCGGCCAGCTCAAACCGCACTTGGTCATTGCCTTTGCCGGTCGCGCCATGGGCAACAGCATCTGCCCCTTCGAGCTGTGCAATCTCAACCAGGCGTTTGGAGATCAATGGGCGCGCAATGGAGGTACCCAGCAGGTACAGACCTTCATAAAGCGCATTGGCTCGGAACATAGGGAACACAAAATCGCGGACAAATTCTTCACGCACATCCTCGATATAGATTGAGGAGGCGCCCATCAGTTCGGCTTTGGCGCGGGCGGGTTCGAGCTCTTCACCCTGACCCAAATCTGCCGTGAATGTCACCACTTCGCAGCCATATTCGGTCTGCAACCATTTGAGGATGATCGAGGTGTCTAGTCCGCCCGAATAGGCCAGGACAACTTTCTTAGGGGCTGACATGCGTTTTCCAATCCAAATGTGGCAAAGTGTGGTCGGCGCGGAGGTATATGGTTTTTGTTTGCACGGCAAGTTGGTGCAGAGCAATTTTATAAAGCCCGTTGCATAATCCGCCGCAGGCCAGATAACTTGCGCAATTTCGCAGTTTGAGCCACTAATCTGTCATGACAGATTTTAGCAACCAAGCCGCTGAGGCCACCGAGCGCATGCGCCAGTTGTTTCCTGCAACACCGCTCCAGCGCAATGATCATCTTTCGAATGTCTATGATGCGGATATTTGGCTGAAGCGAGAAGATCTATCGCCTGTGCGCTCCTATAAACTGCGCGGCGCATTTAATGCCATGGGCAAACAGGCGGATAAAGACGTGTTCGTCTGCGCCAGCGCCGGCAATCATGCGCAGGGCGTCGCCTATGTTTGCAGGCATTTGCAGAAAAAAGGCGTAATTTTTATGCCAGTGACCACACCGGAACAAAAAATTCGCAAGACTCGACTGTTTGGGGGCGCGTGGGTGCAGGTGCAATTGGTGGGTGACTATTTTGACGACACGCTTCGCGCCAGCCAAGCCTATTGCGCGGAAGTTGGCGGGCATTTTCTGTCGCCATTTGATGATCCCGATGTGATTGAGGGGCAGGCAACAGTCACCTATGAGATGCTCGAACAATTGGGCCGCTCTCCAGATGTTTTTGTGGTGCCTGTGGGCGGCGGAGGTCTGTCTTCTTCTGCGCGGCGTTTGCTGTCAGAGCGCGCTCCTGAGACTGAAATCTTTTATGTTGAGCCGAGTGGGGGCAAAAGCCTGGCCGCTGCGGTTCAGGCCGGCGCCCCTATTGCGCTGGAGCAGGTGGATACGTTTGTTGATGGGGCGGCGGTGGCCAAGATGGGCGTGAATACCTTTGCTGCGTTAAAAGGTATTGATGCGGATCATGTTTTGGATATCCCCGAAGATCGAATTTGCACCACAATTTTGGATATGCTGAATACAGAAGGAATTGTTTTGGAGCCCGCGGGGGCTTTGGCTTTGGACGCCCTGAAGGATCTAAAAGACAAGATCAAAGGCAAAACCGTGGTCTGTGTGTCATCGGGAGGCAATTTTGATTTTGAACGATTGCCAGAGGTGAAAGAGCGCGCCCAGCGCTACGCCGGTGTGAAGAAATATTTTATCTTGCGTCTGCCTCAACGACCTGGGGCGCTTAAGGATTTCTTGGGTCTTTTGGGACCGGATGATGATATTGCGCGCTTTGAATATCTCAAGAAATCAGCGCGCAACTTCGGAACTGTCTTGCTTGGAATTGAAACCTCAAAGCCAGAGAATTTTGCGCTCTTATCGGAGCGGCTTGAAGCGGCTGGAATGTCAATTCGGGACATCACTGGAGATGAGGCGATGGTGGATTTGATTATCTAAGGCTTGGGTTATCTCTTGCCGAAAAACTGTGCCACGGCCTGACGATCGCCCGGGCTGGCCAGATGGTTTAGGGCCGCGTCAGCGGGCAAAATCACGGGATGATGGTCTGGTTCGGAGGGAGCCGATTTTTGATACACGGGGTGCGCGACATAGATGGTGCAAATCTTTTCTGCCCAAAGATCGTAGTCCGGCATAAAGCTGAAAACTTTAAAACGAAAAAACACCCGAGGCTGTGTGATGCGCCAACCGGTTTCCTCAAATACTTCACGATGCAACGCTTGGAGAGGTGATTCGCCCGGATCTATGCCGCCGCCAGGCAATTGATATTCCTGATTTCGTCCCCCTTGATAGGTGGCTAAAAGCCCTCCTTTATGGGGCAAAATTGCATAGGCGCCGGGGCGCCGCGTGTAGCGGCGATTGGGATCTGGTGTGGTGCCAAAACGTAGCAATCGTCTCTCCAAAACTTGGTGTCAGCCTAGACGCGCTTATATTGACAGTTTAAGGCAAGGCCAATCTATGGAAAGTTATCATGACGCAAACTGTAAAAATGAGTTGGGATGATACGGTTTTGCCGTTTCAATTGGACGCATCCGATATCCGTGGCCGTGTGGCGCGGCTCGATGGTGTGTTGGATCAGGTGCTTGCGCAGCATGATTATCCGTCTGTTGTTGAGGCGCTTGTGGCAGAGATGACTTTGCTCACTGCGTTAATTGGTCAAACCATGAAGCTGCGCTGGAAGCTCTCGCTTCAAGTGCGCGGCAGCGGTGCGGTGCGTTTGATCGCAACTGACTACTATGGCCCGACAGAAGATGGAGCGCCCGGGCGCATCCGGGCCTATGCAAGCTATGATGCTGAGACTCTGGACACCGAGGCACCGGGCTTTGATCAAATTGGCAATGGGTATTTCGCCATATTGATTGATCAAGGTCAAGATATGCAGCCCTATCAAGGGATCACCCCGATTGCCGGCACCTCTCTTTCGGCCTGTGCAGAGGCCTATTTTGCGCAGTCTGAACAAATACCGACCCGCTTTTCCCTGGCATTTGGTTACTCGCAGGAGGCGGATGGCTCAGATGGTTGGCGTGCGGGCGGCGTGATGCTGCAACATATGCCTGCGGCAGGTTCGCATGTGACCTCTGAAGAGCCACAGGGCGAAGATGGTTTGCTCTCGGCAGCGGATCTATTGGATTCAGATGGGAATGAAAATTGGAACCGGGCGAATATTTTGCTCGATACCGTCGATCAGCTTGAGCTGGTCGGACCATCCATTGCGCCGACGCAACTGCTGCTTCGTTTGTTTCATGAAGAGCAACCGCGGGTCTACGACACCCAGCCGGTGACTTTCGGCTGTACCTGCTCGCCTGATCGTGTGCGCCAAAGCCTGTCGATTTATTCGGCCAAAGACATGGCGCATATGACCACAGACGACAATGAGGTCACCGCCGATTGCCAGTTTTGTGGCGCCCATTACAGCTTTGATCCAGATACGCTTGGGTTTGAGGCCAATCCCCCCATTGAAAATGATTCCGCATCACGCTGATATTCTCCGCGCATTGGCGCGGCCGGGCGGCGCCTCGTCGGATTTTGATCTTAATCCGGGGACGTCTGGGTCTGGGCCTGCGAAGAAAGATGCCGGTGTTTTGGTGCCCTTGATTGAGCGCTCTTCAGGCGTTCATGTGGTCTTGACCAAACGCGCGGCGCATTTGTCATCCCACCCTGGGCAGATTGCGTTTCCCGGCGGCAAGCGGGATGCCGGTGACGCGGATATTTCTGCAACAGCGCTGCGTGAAGCGCATGAGGAAACCGGGCTTGATCCATCCCTGGTAGAAATCTTAGGGCAATTGCCGGCACATGAAACCGTGACGGGGTTCAACGTTATTCCAACCATCGGTTGGATCAGCACGCCCTGGGAGGTTAAGGCAGATCCTGGCGAGGTGGCGGAGGTGTTCGAAGTGCCTTTGTCTCATGTGGTGACGGCGCAAAATTTTCAAGTTCAGTCGCGGATCTGGCGCGGACAGAGACGCTCTTACTATTGCGTCCCTTACGGGCCCTATTACATTTGGGGCGCGACCGCGCGGATATTGCGCGGCTTGGCCGATCAGATGGGTCCGCTATGAAGATTGATCCCACCGCGCTTGATATCCAGACCCTAGCACCGCTTTTCACGGCCTTCGAGGAGGCCGGCGCGCGGCTTTTATATGTGGGCGGTTGTATTCGTAATGCGGTGATGGGGGGTGCGGCAACGGATATTGATTTGACCAGTGACGCCGTGCCAGATCAGATGCGGCGGATTGCGCAAGCCCATGGGGTGCGGGTTGTCGACACCGGCGCAGATCATGGAACACTGACGTTTTTGCTCGGTGGCAAATCTTATGAAATCACCACATTTCGCCAAGATGTGACGACCGACGGTCGGCATGCTGAAGTTGTTTTTGGCACATCGCTTGAACAAGACGCCGCGCGCCGCGATTTTACCATGAATGCGCTCTATGCAGAGGCGTCGGGCCAGGTGATCGACCCATTGGACGGGCTGGCCGATGCGCAAGCGCGGCGGTTGCGTTTTATCGGTGAGCCGCAAGCTCGTATCGCGGAAGATTATCTGCGTATCTTGCGGTTTTTTCGGTTTTGGGCTTGGTATGGCGATCCCCTCGAAGGTGTTGATGCGCAGGCGCTCGCGGCCTGTGCGGCTTTGCAATCGGGTTTGGAGCGAATTTCTAAAGAACGGATCGGCGCTGAGCTGCTCAAACTATTGGCCGCCGCCGACCCAGCCCCAGCGCTGGCCGCAATGGAGGCAGCTGGCATCTTGGGGCGCGTGCTGCCAGGGGCTTCGGCGCGCTCGGTTTCGCTTTTGGTGGACCTAGAGCGGGAGCATCCGCCCGATGCGCTACGCCGTCTGGCCTGTCTTGGTGGTGAGGCGGTGCAAGAGCGCTTGCGGTTGTCAAATGTGCAGGCGCGCCAGGTTGAAGCGCTGCGGTATCACGGGCAAAACACATCAAAAGCCTTGGCGCATGGATATGCGCTGGGCGCGGCGCAGGGCTGGTCGTCTTGGCTGCTGCGCGCGGCCTGGATGGAGAACAGGGTCACAGAGACAGAGCAAGAGGCGGTGCGCCGCGGCGCCCAGTCTATTTGCCCCGTTTCGGCGGCTGATCTAATGCCAAAGCACCAGGGCCCAGCGCTTGGGGAGGCTTTGAAGCGTGCACAAGACATTTGGATTGCACGGGATATGCAGATCACCAAAGATGAAATATTGGTGCATTTGGACGGCCTTGGGTGACCTGCCCTGTCTCAAGGGTTTGTTTGTTTAACCACATTATTTTGTTTGCAAAAAAGCATAGCCGCAGTATTCTGTTCGGCTATGTTTAGATTTTTTGAAAGATTGGTTGATCCCTATCAACCCTACCCAGTCAGCAATCGTCCACCGCGCGCGCTTTTGGCCTTTTTGCGTGACTATCTGCGCCCGTTCAAAACGACATTTTGCTTTTCTGCCTTTTTTCAAACGCTTGTTGCCGCGGTCCAGATTTTTCTGATCTGGTATTTCGGGCGACTGATTGTGTTGATGACAGAGGCAACGCCGTCTGAGTTTTGGGGCAATCATTGGGTGGAATTGGCTTTGGTCACCGGGTTTATTCTTGTGATTCGACCGCTGATTGATACGGTTTCGACCCTTTTGCTCAACAATACGATTTTGCCGAATGTGGGCACTTTGGTGCGCTATCGGGCGCATCGCCATGTGTTGCGGCAATCTGTGGGTTGGTTTGAAAATGATTTTGCTGGGCGCATTGCCAATCGGATCATGCAAACCCCGCCTGCGACGGGTGAATTTGTCTATCAGCTGATTGATGCGGTCACCTTTTCGTTTGTTTATTTGATCGGGGCATTTTTCCTATTGGGCGAGTCTGATCCTCGGTTAATGATCCCCCTTGCGATGTGGACGGGGCTCTATTTCGCTTTGGTCGTTTGGACTGTGCGGCGCGTTAGCCCGGCATCGGCGGCGGCGTCGAATGCGCGCAGTGCCGTGACCGGGCGGGTGGTGGACAGCTACACCAATATTCATGCGGTCAAAATGTTTTCCCAGAACGATCAAGAGTTGAACTATGGGGTAGAGGCGATCGAAGAGGCGCGTGTGACCTTTCAAAAGGAAATGCGGCTTTATACGACCATGGAATTTGGTCTTATTTTGTTGGATGGCTGTTTGGTCGTCAGTGTTGTGGGTTGGGCCACCTACCTGTGGAGCATCGGCAGCGCGGATGTGGGCGTGGTGGCCGCTGGTGCAGCCCTTACCCTGCGGATGAGTGGCATGTCCCATTGGATCATGTGGGCACTGACCACGCTTTTCAGAGAAATGGGGGTTATTCGCGAGGGGATGGAGACCATTTCTGCTCCCATTGAGCTGGTTGATGCGCCAGGTGCTCAGGAGTTGCAGATGAAGGCAGCGCATATCTCAATTGCCGGTCTGACGCATCGCTATGGCAAGGAGTTTGGTGGGCTTGAGAATATCTCGCTTGAGATTAAGCCTGGTGAGAGCCTGGGGTTGGTTGGGGCGAGCGGCGCGGGGAAATCAACCCTCATAAAGCTATTACTTCGGTTTTATGATGTGGAATCTGGGGCGATTTATTTTGATGGGCAAAATATTTCTCACGTCACACAGGACAGTTTGCGGGCGCAAATTGGTGTGGTGCAGCAAGACAGCGCGCTGCTGCACCGTTCTGTGCGCAACAATATTCTTTACGGCAAACCCGGAGCGACTGAGGAAGACATGATCGAGGCGGCGAAAAAGGCCGAAGCGCATGATTTTATCTTGCAGCTCGAAGATCCGGAGGGGCGCACAGGCTATGATGCACAGGTCGGTGAACGGGGTGTGAAACTTTCAGGCGGTCAGAGACAAAGGGTGGCTTTGGCCCGGGTGATCTTAAAAGATGCGCCGATTTTAGTGCTGGATGAGGCCACCTCGGCACTGGACAGTGCGGTAGAGGCAGACATTCTGGAGACGCTGTACCGTGTCATGCGCGGCAAAACCGTGATTGCAATTGCGCATCGTCTGTCAACCATTGCGCGTATGGATCGCATTGTGGTGCTTGACGAGGGACGCATTGTAGAAGAGGGAACCCATGCCAGCCTGTTAGAAGCCAATGGGGCCTATGCTGGATTTTGGAAGCACCAATCTGGTGGCTTTTTGGCAATGGAAGAGACCTGATGGAACTCACAATCGAACGTTTAGGGCACCTGGGCGATGGTTTGGCCGCGGGGCCAATTTTTGTTGATCGCGCCCTGCCTGGAGAGGTGTTCTCTGGGGATTTGCTGGGCGATCGGTTGCAAAATACACGAATTGTCACGCCCTCCAAGCATCGTATCACCCCTCTGTGCAGCGCATTTAAGCGCTGTGGGGGCTGCGCGTTACATCATGCACATCCTGATTTTGTGGCTCAGTGGAAACAAGAGGTTGTGGTGCGGGCCTTGGCGGCGCAGGGAATCACAGCTGAAATTCAAGCGCTTCACACATCGCCAGAAAATTCCCGTCGCCGCGCCAAACTCACAGGCCGACGCACAAAGAAGGGTGCAACGGTGGGTTTCTTTGGCAAGGCCAGCGACACAATTCAGCCGATTGAGCCCTGCAAGGTTCTGGTGCCTGAGATCATGCGTATCATACCGGCGCTTGAACAATTCACGGTCCAATTTGGATCTCGCAAGGGGCAGCTGGGCTTTTGGGTCCTGGCAACAGATCGGGGGATTGATGTCTCTGTTGAGGGATTGGATCATCTCGCAGATACAGATTTTGGCCCATTTGCCCAATGGGCTGGATCCAATGGAATTGCGCGGCTGTCCGTGGGAAATGAAATCATTTGCCAGCATCAGGCGCCGCAAATGACCTTTGGCAGGGTAAAAGTCTCTCCGCCACCCAGGGCATTCACCCAAGCCACCTCTGCGGGCGAGCGCGCGCTCCAAGCGGCGGTGGCGCGTGCATTGGCGGGAGCGGATCGGGTGGTTGATTTGTTCTCTGGCGCTGGCACATTGGGATTGCCGCTGGCGGATAGGGCGACGCTGCATTGTTTTGAGAACGATGCCGGTTTGCTTGAGGCTTTGGCCCATGGCGTGCGTCACACGCAGGGGATCAAGAGTGTCACAACCTCCACCCGTGATTTGTTTCGCAATCCTGTTGACCATACGGACTTGAAACCGTTCAACGCCGCCATCATCGACCCACCTCGCGCCGGCGCAGAGCAGCAAGTGGGGCAATTGGCGCAAAGCGATTTGCGCGATATTGCTATGGTGTCATGCAATCCTGTCAGTTTCGCGCGTGATGCGGCCTTGCTTTGTAACGGCGGTTATTTGCTAAAATGGATTGAAGTGGTTGATCAATTTAGATGGTCGCCGCATATCGAGATCGTTGCCCATTTCAGCAAGGTTTAAAAATCGATGACATATCTTCAAACAACTCTTGAGTCCGCCGGAGTTCGTAAATTCATCACCGCGGTGATTTTATTTAATGCGGTTATTCTTGGGTTAGAGACGTCCGCGATGGTCATGGCGCGCGTCGGTACGTTTATTGGAATTTTGGATCGCATTTGTCTGGCAATATTTGTGGTGGAACTGGCGCTGAAGCTGTTGGCCTATCGCTTTAGGTTTTTCCGCGATGGTTGGAATATTTTTGATTTTGCAATTGTTGCAGTGTCACTTGTTCCTGCGGCTCAGAGCTTGTCAGTCCTGCGGTCTTTGCGCATTTTGCGTATATTGCGCGTGGTGTCTGTGGCGCCGCGCCTGCGCCGGGTGGTGGAGGGGTTCATCACCGCCTTGCCGGGTATGGCGTCCGTCTTTTTGTTGATGGGGATCATTTTTTATATTGGATCGGTAATCTCAACAAAACTCTTTGGCGCTGATTTTCCGCAATGGTTTGGGTCACTCGGGCAGTCGGCTTATTCTCTATTCCAGATCATGACATTGGAAAGCTGGTCGATGGGGATCGTGCGCCCAGTGATGGAAGTATATCCCTATGCTTGGGTGTTTTTTGTACCCTTTATCATGGTCACCACCTTTGCTGTGGTGAACCTGCTGGTGGGTTTGATTGTAAACTCCATGCAGGATGCGCATTCTGAAGAAGCAGATCAAAAAACCGATACCTATCGTGACGAGGTATTGGCGCGACTTAAAGCCATTGAGGAGCGTTTAATCCAAGATTGATGAGTTGTATTTTAATCATCCTGAGGTAGAGATGGGCTAGGTGACTTAGGGTGAGGACAATGAGAGTTTTTAATATCGTCGCGATGTTTTGCATCGCTTTGGTCTTGGCCGCTTGTTCCGATCCCAAGCCTATTTTGCGGACCGATCTTCCGAAAGCAACAGCCTTGGTTTTATACAAGGCTGAACGCCGCATGTACTTGTTTCAAGGTAACACGGTTATCAAAGAATACGACTTTAAATTGGGTTTCGCACCCATTGGACATAAGAAATTTGAAGGCGATGGCAAAACCCCAGAGGGGCAGTATTTCATTGATCGCAAAAACCCCAACAGCCAATTTCACCTATCTGTCGGCATATCATACCCCAATGCGGCGGATCGACGGGCCGCTGGGACGCGAAGTCCGGGAGGTGACATTTTCATACATGGAACGCCCCGGCCCTATCGCTTCTTTTTCAAAGATTGGACCTGGGGCTGTATTGCGGTGAGCAATCGTGAAATTGAAGAGATTTATGCGATGGTTGACATCGGCACGCCGATTTGGATTTACCCCTAGAGCCTGTTCGGGGGGCTTTAGCGGTCTTACTGTTGCGCCTCGATGCCGGTGACCAAAGTCCACCAAATTTTGCCGCCCGGTTCTTGATACCAGCTGAAACCCATTTCTTGCGCCTCTGGGGCGAGGATGATTGTGCGCGTGGCTGGGGTCTCCATCCAGGCCGCGAGGGTTTCAAGCTCTGACTCAAAGGTCTCGGAAATATTTTCTCCAAGAAGCGTGCCCTCATATCCGACGCGTTCCATACGGTCGAGCGGAGAAGATCCGTCAGAGCCGAAATGCCAGGCGCGGTTTTGCACCGACATATCGCGCGCATGCGTGGCGGCTGCGGCGTTGAGCTTGGCATTAAAGATCAATGTTTGCAGGCCAGCTGCGCGCCGAAGGCTGTTTATGCCATCTAAGATGCTGTATTGAATGCGCGCGCCGTCAGATGCTTTGATGACATATACTGGACGCAACGGGCGATCTCCCGGCTCTAGGTTGGAGCCGGTATTTTGTGTGCATCCCATCAATAGGAGCAAGCCAAACGCTAGAACGACCCGATAAATCATCTTGAACCCTCAATTCTGTGCAGCGTACATAGCGGCAAAGCGTTGCCAATCAAACCCAATATTAAGACAAATGCTGTACATCAGGCGTGTTTGATTTGTGTGTTGTCGATTTTCTTTGTAAGCATCCTCAACATATGTGGAGTGAATACCATGGGCAGAGCAGAAAACCATTTGCCAAGACGGGCATTTTTGACGGGGGCGGCATCCTTGTCGGGGACGCTTGCCCTGTCGCAGGAGACAGGCGTGTTTGATGCTGTGGAGGCAGAAACAGAGTCCAGCGAGACGGCTCTGCGCAATATCAGCAGTTTTAGAATGTTGGATTGGCGCCCCTATTTTGACACGCTTAAGAATGGGGCGATTTTGTCCGACATTGACTCGCGCGCGCTGCATTACTGGTCTGAAGACGAGTCGATCTACAAGTTATACCCAACATCTGTTCCGATGACCGCCGATTTAACACGCAAAGGCCGGACGAAAGTTGTGCGCAAAGTTGTGGGCCCATCCTGGCGACCAACCCCAGAGATGCGCAAACGCAACCCGGAATGGCCTGAATTCGTAGGGCCAGGGCCGGACAATCCATTGGGAAGCCACGCGCTATATCTTTCTTGGACCTATTACCGTATTCACGGCACCCATGACACGCGAAAGATTGGCCGCAGATCCTCGAATGGCTGCATCGGACTTTACAACGAGCAAATTGCCGAATTATATGAACTCACCAAGGTTGGCACACAGGTGTTGCTAATTTGACGAGTGTCGCGGGTTTGGGCGAAGATACGCCGAATCCGCATTTGCAAAAACAAATTTAATTTGCTTTATCCGGAGCGTCATCTGGATGGGTTAACTTTTCGGTTCAGCACATGATGCGTGAGAACCAAAACGAATGGAGAATAAAATGAAAAAACTAATTTTGGCGACTGTCTTTGCAGCAGCGACAACGACCGCTTTCGCAGGCGGTATGAGCGAACCGGTCATGGAAGCACCTGTTGTTGCGTCCACAATGGACGAAGCAGCTGGTTCTGCAAGTTCGCTGTTGATCCCACTGGCGTTGATCGCAATCGTGGCATTGGCAACTAAATAATCACTTGCTTGCAAGTATCAATTTAAAAAAGGGCCGCTGTTTCAGTGGCCCTTTTTTGATTAAATCCAGCCTTGCAGATTTTCTGAAATCACATTGCTCAAGGTTTCAATATGTTCCTTGCTGTCATTCAAGCAGGGGATATATGTGAAATGTTCGCCGCCGGCGTGCTCAAAGCTTTCTTTGATCTCTTCGTTAATTTCTTCCAGCGTTTCGATACAGTCGGCTGAAAAAGCCGGGGCGCAGACCGCAATATTTTTCTGGCCCTTCTCGGCCATACGGGCCACTTCTTCGACCGTATAGGGTTGCAACCATTCCTCTGGACCGAATTTCGATTGGAAGGTGGTTACGATTTCTGTGTCATCCCAACCCAAACGCTCTTTCAATAGGCGCGTGGTTTTTTGGCACTGGCAATGGTAGGGATCACCCTGCATCAAATAGCGTTTTGGCACTCCATGATAGGAACACACCAAAACCTCTGGGCGCAGCTCGGCGGTTTCATAGGCTCTCTCAATCGAGGTCGCCAGCGCGTTGATATAATCTGGACGATCAAAATATGGGCTAACAGTCCGTGCGGCAGGTTGCCAAGTTTGTTTGATCAAGCTTCGGAAAAACTCATCATTGGCTGTGGCGGAGGTGGCCCCGGCGAATTGCGGATAGAGTGGAAAGAACAGAATTTTCTGGCAGCCGGCATCCACCATCTTTTGCACAACGGACTGGGTGGACGGGTTGCCGTAGCGCATACAATACTCAACCATAACACCGCCGTCATAGCGTTTCGAGATTTCTGTGCGCACAGCTTCGGTTTGTGCTTTTGTAATGGTGGCCAAAGGGCTTTCATTGGCTTCCATGTTCCAAATCGACTTATAAGCCGCGCCGGAAGAAAATGGTCGTTTTGTTAAGATGATGAGCTGGAGCAAAGGTTGCCAAAGCCAGGGGCTATAATCAATCACCCGCCGATCCGATAAAAATTCACCCAGATACCGGCGCATCGACCAATAATCATAATTGTCCGGTGTGCCCAGATTGGACAGCAAAACCCCAATCTTTGGTGCCTTCACCTTTGGGTGATCTGCTGGTGCAGCGGATAAGGGCAAATAGGTGGTGTCTTGATCTGTCACGGCGTGCTCCTGAATCTGTTCCCTTGCAAATAACTGGAAAATGGGTCTCGTCAATTGCCCAAGGAGCTTTTTGCCTCTTCTAACGCTTGTTGGAGCGATTTCGTCACGGATCCGGGCTTTAATGCTTTGGGTTGGCTCGCATGCGGCGCCCAACCTGAAAGGAAAACCAAATCGAAGGTGCAAGTAATGCGGCTGTCATCTGCTGGGAATTCTGTGGCAAAGATCTCTTGGGCCCGGTCAAATAGTGATTTGGGGGTGAAGGTTTTTGGACGCGCCGTCATGATATTGGTTTCACCCATGTCGCGCAAATCGCGCATGAGGTGATAAATATCGCTATAGGCCGCCGGTATTTTTAGCGAATCTGCCACGGGCAAGGCGAGGCCGGCCCGCTGCAAGAGGGAGCCAAGCTCTCGAATTTCCGCCATAGGGGTGACCCGCGGTGACAGACCGCCGCGCAAATCCGCTTCTGCCGTTGATAGGGCACTGCGCAGTTCTGTGAGGGTCTGACCTCCGAAACATACCCCCATAAACAGCCCATCGGCTTGCAGCGCGCGGCCGCATTGCACCACTTGGCCTATGGGGTCATTGCAATGATGCAGCGCCATTGCGTGGACGACGAGATCATGCTGCCCGGGGCTCAATTCCAGCAGATCCTCATCGCGCACCAGTTTTGCGTTGGGAAAGGCACCCGACCAAACCTGTGGAAAACCGGTGACGATGGCGACGGATTTAAACTGCCTGTTAACCGCTTTCAGTCTTTCTAGAATTTCAGTGCAGGCCAGCTCTTGCAAAAACATGCCTGAAGCGCAGGCACGCGCGCGTGCTTCGGCTTGAGTTATCGGATCGAAGAGTGCAGGCGCTGTCATTGCTCTGAGGTAGAAGGGAGCCGTGCGGTTTGCAAGGTGTGTTGCAAGCGATTTATCCTCATCAATGTCCCGGTTGTCGGGTCTTGGTGCAAAATCATCTGCATCTTTGCCCAGAATGTTGGCGCGAGGCGCATTTTATTGCGGGCTGTGCCTGTCCGAAATGTGGCGGGCAAATGTTAGGGGATCACGATGATGCAAATATTCTTTGTGACGACTGCTTAAACAACCCGCGTCCCTGGACCAGTGGGCGCGCGGTGTTTTCGTATAATGCCAAAGCCCGCAGTATGATTTTGGCCCTGAAGCGCCACGATCGGCATGATCTCATCGCGCCCTTTGCCCATTGGATGTTGCGCCGGGGCGCGGATATTTTTCCACCCTCCCCTGTGCTCATTCCAATTCCTTTGCATTGGCAACGGCAGTGGCGCCGGCGGTTTAATCAATCTGCGCTCATTGCGCAGAAGATGGCGCAGATGGCGGGACTTGAGTGCTGTTTGGATGGGTTGAAGAAATGCCGCCGTACGCCGGAGCTTAAGGATCACACTGCTGAGGAACGCCGGAAATTGCTGCATGCTTCTATGGCGATAAACCCGGCGTGAGAAGGATGTGTGGCTGGTCGTGCGGTGGTTTTGGTGGACGATGTTTTTACATCTGGGGCGACTTTTTCGGAAGCTGCGCGGGTGTGTTTGGACGCTGGTGCGAAAACTGTTTCTGTCATTGCATTGGCCCGCGCTGCAAAACCGTCGTGATCTATGCTCCATAGCCCCGCGGCATGGTGCGCGTGGTGAAGAGAGAAAAAAATTGCTATACAGCGTCTGGATCATTTACAGACCAGTCAATGACCGATGACTTATAGGCATCACCACAGCCCCCAGGGCGTCCAGCGCGCGATAGGCCTGTGATGAATTCGGTGTGAACCTGAAGTGCTGTAATGGCAACGGAGCCAATGGAGTTTAGTGAATGGCGATTATCGAACTATATACCTCACCGCTTTGCGGATATTGCCACGCCGCCAAACGGCTCTTGGATGCTAAAGGCGCGACCTTTGTCGAAGTGGATCTTTCGCGTAGCCCGGAGCGCCGCTCTGAAATGCAAACGCGGGCCAATGGTCGGCATACGGTCCCGCAGATTTTTATAGATGACGTGCATATTGGCGGTTGTGATGAGCTTTATGCTCTGGATCGGTCTGGCAAATTGGCCCCGATGTTGGTGCCGTGAAAGTTGCAATTGCGCAAATAACTTCCAGCGATCAGCCAGCTGAGAATCTTGCAACCGTCTTGAACCTTATGGATCAATCGGCTGGGCAGGATATTTTGTTCCTACCGGAGGTGACAAATTGCGTCTCGCTGCACCGTGCATATCAATTGCAGGTGCTGGAGCCCTATGAGGGGAACAGTTTTATTGGGGCCATCTGTGAACGGGCGCGGCGCTTGGGGCTTTGGGTTGCGCTTGGCTCGGTGACGGTCAAAACCGAGGGCGATGACGGCCGCTTTGCCAATCGCTCTGTTATGATCAATGCAAAGGGGGAAATTGTCGCATTTTATGATAAAATTCATATGTTTGACGTCACCCTGTCTGATACAGAGCGGTATCACGAGTCCAAGGGATATCGCCCCGGCACAGAGGCGGCGGTTGTGCAGACGCCTTGGGCTGAGTTGGGGCTCAGCATTTGCTATGATCTGCGGTTTGCAGCATTGCATCGTGCCCTGGCGCAGGATGGGGCCCAGGTGTTGGCGGTGCCATCTGCCTTTGCCCGGCCGACGGGGGAGGCGCATTGGCATGTATTGCTGCGGGCGCGGGCGATTGAGACTGGGTGTTTTGTGATTGCTGCGGCGCAAACGGGTGTGCATCAAGGATCTGGGCGCAAAACATTCGGGCATAGTTTGATTGTCGGGCCTTGGGGTGAGGTAATTTTGGACGCAGGGCCGGACATTGGATTGCATTTTGCGACACTAGACCTAGATGACGTGGACAGGGCGCGTGCGCGTGTGGCATCCTTGCAGCATGATCGCCCATTTGCTTTGAAACGGTATCTAAGTCATGACAAAATCGATTGAAACTCTATCTGTCAGCTTGTTTTCGGAAATTCTGGCTTTGGAGCAATTGTTGCGCAGTCGAATTTCAAAGGGCTTGCCGAAAGGTATGGAGCTGTCGCATTTTTCGGTGCTCAACCATTTGGCGCATGTGGGTGGCGAGCGCACCCCGGCGCAATTGGCAAAAACCTTTAATCTGACGCGCGGCGCGATGACCAATACGCTCAATAAGTTGGAATGGGCCGGCTATGTTCATATTCGGCCCGATTGGGATGACGCTCGGCGCAAACAGGTCGTGATCAGCCCCTCTGGTCGCGCGGCGCGTGATCACGCCTTTGCTCAGATTGCGCCAATTTTGACCGCCGCAACAGGCGTTTCGGGGGAGGATAATATCAAGGGCATTCTACCCATTTTGCGCGAGCTGCGTTTGAGCTTATCCAGTGATGTCTAGGTGGGCTTGGTGCTTGCGGTGACATAGTTGACGCTGAGATCCTGCGCTGAGATGGACCAGCTCCAAGCCACTTTATTAAAGACAAAACCTTTGCGGTCTACGGGTTTGAGCCCAGCTTCCTCCAGTAGGCCGAAGAGTTCATCTGGGGTGATAAATTTATTCCAGTCATGGGTACCCTTGGGCAACCACCGCATGACCCATTCTGCTCCGATGATGGCGAAGAGAAAGCTCTTGGGGTTGCGGTTCAGCGTGGAGCAAATATGCAGGCCGCCCGGGCGCAAAAGCTGTTGGCAGGCGAAGAGATAGGCCGGTGGGCTGGCCACATGTTCGACCACCTCCATGTTTAACACCACGTCAAATTGCTCATTGGCTTCGGCCAAGGCTTCGGCGGTGATGTGGCGGTAATCAATCTTGAGGCCTGATTGTTCTGCGTGCAATTTTGCCACGGGGATATTGCCTGCGGCTGCATCTGCACCCACAACGGTTGCGCCAAGACGGGCCATAGGTTCACAGAGCAACCCACCGCCACAACCAATGTCCAAGATCCGCAAGCCCTTAAATGGAAGATCTGCGGACAAATCGCGGTCAAACTCCATGGAAATTTGCTGGGTGATGTAATCCAAGCGGCAAGGATTGAGCATGTGCAAGGGTTTGAATTTGCCTTCTAAATCCCACCACTCCGCGGCCATCGCTTCAAATTTTGCGACTTCTGCGGGATCGACGGTCGATTGGTTGCCTTGCATTCCCATCTCCATATGGATTTAACTTATCAGGCAGGGCAGCACCCGGCCTTTGCTTTATATAGGACAGTTATGGACAAAGTCGCAGGTCAAAAACGCGCAGTGCAACTTCTTTATCCGTCGATTGAGCCTTTCGATCAACGAATTTTGAGTGTGGGCGATGGGCATCACATATATGTGGAGCAATGCGGCAAGCCCGATGGTGTGCCTGTGGTCGTTTTGCATGGCGGTCCCGGTGGCGGGTGCAGCCCGTCGATGCGCCGATATTTTGATCCCGCAGTTTACCGGGTTATTCTTTTCGATCAGCGCGGCTGCGGGCGGTCCCGGCCTCATGCGGAGGTGGCGCATAACACCACTTGGCACCTGGTGTCAGATATTGAGAAAATTCGGGAGGCTTTGGGCATTGAGCGCTGGATGGTCTTTGGCGGCAGTTGGGGCGCGACCTTGGCTTTGATTTATGCGCAAGCCAAAGGCTCTTCCGTGCGGCATTTAATATTGCGTGGCGTGTTTCTGGGCCAGAAATCTGAGCTAGATTGGTTTTATGGAGGTGGCGCTGGGCGGTTTTGGCCAGAAGCCTGGGCGCGATTTGCCGACTTAATCCCCGAGCAGGAGCAAGATGATCTGATCGCGGCCTATGGCGCTCGTCTGTTCAGTGGTGATTTGATGCAAGAGACCCGCTACGCTCGTGCTTGGGCAGGTTGGGAGAATGCCTTGGCGTCGATTGACTCAACGGGAATCTCTGGAGAATCCCCATCGCAATATGCCCGCGCCTTCGCGCGGCTTGAAAACCACTATTTTTCAAACCAGTTGTTTTTGAGTGCGGATCAGGCGGTGTTGAACAATATGGACCGCCTGGCTGAGATCCCTGGCGACATTGTGCAAGGTCGCTATGACATGATTTGCCCGCCACAAACCGCCTGGCAATTGGCGAAGGCATGGCCAAAAGCAAGATTGCAAATGGTGGGCAAGGCTGGACACGCATTGTCTGATGCGCCCATTAGCGCGCAATTGGTGAAAATCATGGATGCTCTGCGCCCTTAGCGGGAAGCTCTGAGAAGAGGCTTTACATATGACCTTCAGGCGTTAACCTCGCAGAAACAATTAATTGAATTAGGAGATGTCTGGTGGGGCCGATCTTTCAGATCATTCTTCAGCGTTTGGCACTGGGTGTAATAACACTACTGATCGTTTCGATGGTTATTTTTGTTGCTGTGAATGCCTTGCCGGGTGATTTTGCCCAGGCGATTCTAGGGCAGGGCGCAACAGATGAGGCCGTGGCGCAAATCCGCGCTGACTTGGGCTTGGACCAAAACTATTTTATGAGATATTTCTCTTGGCTGGGCAATGTTGTGACCGGTAATTTGGGGATCAGCTTTGCGCAGATGAATTTTGCGTCAAATATGGGCGGGGATCAATTGGTGGGCGTGGTGGAGCAAATCGCCCCGCGGTTTAAAGCGACAATGTTTCTGGCTGGCGTCACCGCGATGTTCGCGGTGCCAATTTCGATCACATTGGGTGTTCTGGCGGCGCTTTATCGCAACTCTATTTTTGATCGGGCTGTGAATATTACGACTCTGTCGTCTATTTCTAGTCCGGAATTTTTCCTCGCCTACATTCTGATTTTGGTCCTAGCGGTGCTCAACCCGATCTTTCCGTCGCTGTCGAATGTCTATGAGGGCATGGCATTGGGCGAAAAACTCAACCGAACCATGCTTCCGGCCTTGACCCTGACCTTAGTGGTGACAGCCCATATGATGCGGATGACCCGCGCGGCGATTATCAACCTTTTGGCCAGTCCCTATATTGAAATGGCCCGCCTCAAAGGCGTCAGCCCCATGCGCGTGATTGTGCGCCATGCGCTGCCAAATGCTTTGGCCCCGATTATCAATGTGATTGCGCTCAACCTCGCCTATCTCATCACCGGTGTTGTGGTGGTTGAGGTGGTGTTTGTATATCCTGGTATCGGACAGCTGTTTGTCGATAGCGTGAAAATTCGCGATATTCCGGTGGTGCAGGCCTGTTGCCTCATCTTTGCTGCCGCCTATATTTTGCTGAATTTGATGGCGGATATTCTATCCATTCTCTCCAACCCAAGATTGAGGCACCCGAAATGAGTTGGTTGATGAATCTGATTTTTCTCCTGATTGCGGCGGCGGTTGTCGCCTGGGTGTTTCGTTTTGCCGGTCAAAAAATCACCGGCAATAAACCCTTCTTCCGGGACATGCCCTTTGCGGTGGCCTTTGGCTATGTTGCCGGTCTGTTGGTGTTGATTGGAGCCGTGAGCTATTACTTCCGACCTGTTGAGGTCAACGGCGTGCCTGCTGCTGGGGTGATTTTCTTCCGCTGGGCGGTGCAGGGCTTTATTGGCTTTGCGATTGCGGCCTATTTGTTCCGCCTGTTTGGCCGGACCGTTGGAACCTCTGGGACACGAAAATTGTTTCGCGCCATGCCGCTGACGGCTGCTTTTGGTGTTTTGGTCATTTTGATTTACGCGCTTGTATCTATTTTTGCTGGATCGATTGCGCCCTATGGGCAGGAAGAGATTTTTGCCAACGCCAATATTGTGCCAGGGGGCAACCCGATGATGGGGGGCGATCCAAATTTTCCGCTTGGGACGGATCAAATCGGCCGTGATATTTATAGCCGTCTGATCTATGGCGCGCAAAACACTGTGGGCATTGCTTTTGCCACCACATGCCTGGCGTTTTTCGTAGGCGGCTCGCTTGGATTTCTGGCTGCAATTGTTGGAGGATGGTTGGATCAAATCCTATCGCGCACGATTGATGTTTTGATGGCCATCCCTGCGCTTATTTTTGCCCTGCTTTTGATGACAATCGCGAGCGTTTGGTCCAACCAGCTTGGGATTGATCGCACCATCTTTATGATCTTGATCATTGCGATGATTGACAGCACGCGGGTCTATCGTTTGGCGCGCGCGGTGGGGCAAAATATTGTCGTGATGGACTATATCGAAGCGGCCAAGCTGCGCGGAGAGGGTATGGGATATCTCATTTTCAAAGAGATACTGCCCAACGCCACAGCGCCGCTTTTGGCTGAATTCGGCTTGCGGTTTTGTTTTGTGTTTCTCACGATTGCGTCACTGTCCTTCTTGGGTGTGGGCATTCAACCGCCCCTCGCGGATTGGGGAACAATGGTCAAAGATCTGTCGCAATTCATAAATTTTGCTGCTTTTGCGCCAAATGTCGCCACCGCACCCCTCTTGGCGGCTGGAGCAATTGCTTTGCTCACTGTGGCGGTGAATTTCGTGGTGGATTGGATGCTGCACAAATCTTCGGGCTTGAAGGATTAAGGTCATGACACAGCAGCTCCTCAAAATACGCGGGTTGAAAATCGAAGGCAAATCCGATGAGGTTTGGAACCCAATTGTGAACGGGATAGATCTTGATCTGAAAAAGGGTGAAGTTCTCGGATTGATCGGTGAATCGGGCGCTGGAAAATCGACGGTCGGTCTGGCTGCCATGGGATTTACCCGCGACGGCTGCCGCATTTCCGGCGGAACTGTGGATTTCGACGGGGTGGATTTGGTGACCGCCTCTGCTGCGGTGAAGCGCAACATGCTGGGCAAGAGAATTGCCTATGTGGCGCAATCTGCTGCGGCCAGCTTCAACCCGGCGCATCGTTTGATTGACCAACATACCGAAGCGCCGACGCAACACAGGCTGCGGCCCAAGGCTGAAAGCGAGTTGGATGGTATAGAGCTTTACCGCCGTCTACGCCTGCCAGATCCCGATCGCATTGGCTTTCGCTATCCGCACCAAGTGTCCGGTGGGCAGTTGCAGCGGGCGATGACCGCGATGGCTATGTCGTGCCGGCCTGATTTGATCATCTTTGATGAACCCACCACGGCGCTGGATGTGACCACTCAGATCGAAGTTCTGGCCGCCATTCGCGACATTGTGGAGCAGTTTGATACGGCCGCCATTTACATTACCCATGACCTTGCAGTCGTGGCCCAAATGGCGGATCGGATTAAAGTATTGCTGCGCGGTGATGAGGTGGAAGAGGCGGAGACCCGCGCCATGCTCTCGGCGCCGCGCGAAGATTATACCAAGTCCCTTTGGGCCGTGCGGTCGTTCCAAAGACCTGCAAAACCGGCGGTTTCAACTGGGGTAACGCCGATTGTGTCTTTGAAAAACGTCTCAGCGGCTTATGGGAAATCCCCTGTTTTATTTGATGTCGCCTTTGATATCCATGCGGGCCGCACGGTGGCGGTTGTGGGCGAATCTGGATCTGGAAAATCGACGACAGCCCGTTGTATCACCGGGCTATTACCGCCCAGTCAGGGGCATATTGAGTTTAACTGCGAAGCCTTGCCGTTGGATTATCGCAAGCGCAGCAAGGATCAATTGCGTCAGGTGCAAATGATTTACCAAATGGCCGATACAGCGCTCAATCCGCGCAGCTCGATTGGTGATATTATCGGCCGGCCGGTGCAGTTTTATTCTGGCCTCACCGGCTCTGCAAAACGCAAACGGGTTGAGGAGCTCTTGGCGCAGATTGAGCTGGAGCCGGAACAATATATTGACCGCCTGCCCAGTGAACTCTCTGGCGGGCAAAAGCAGCGCATTGGCATTGCCCGTGCTTTGGCCGCCGAACCGCAGTTTATTATCTGTGATGAGGTGACCTCAGCGCTAGATCAACTTGTGGCGGAGGGAATTTTGAAGCTTCTTGCGCAGCTGCAAGACGACTTGGGCCTGTCTTATATGTTCATCACCCATGACCTCGCGACCGTGCGTGCGATCAGTGATGAAGTTGTGGTTATGAAAGATGGCAGGGTGGTTGAGCAGGGGCCAAAAGCCGAGATGTTCCAACCACCACACCACCCCTATACTGACCTATTGCTCTCATCTGTGCCTGAAATGGACCCAGATTGGCTTACAAACCTATTAAATGGGCGTGGAGTGGATAACATCGGTGACGCAGCGGTTGGGAAGATGTAGGATAGAATCACCCCCCCCTGCTAAATAGGGGGCGCGGGGCGACCCGCCAAAAATGAAAGTAACCAGGGAGAAAATGAATGTCTCAATTCAGTAGACGTGGACTTTTAAAAACAGGGGCCGCCGCCGGTGTGATCGCCGCGACGGGTCTGCCAGCGAAATCTGCCGCAAAACGCGGTGGCAAGCTGCGCATGGGCTTGAATGGTGCGAACACATCTGACAGCTTCGACGGCCGGACGCATTCGGATCAATTCATGATCCACATGGGGCATGGGACCGTGTTTGACTGCCTGACAGAGGTCACGGCCGCCGGTGAGCTCGTGGGCGAATTGGCTGAAAGCTGGGAAGCCAGTTCGGATGCCAAAACATGGACGTTTAACCTGCGCAAAGGTGTGACGTTCCACAACGGCAAATCCTTTGGTGCGGATGATGTTATCGCATCTTTGAATATGCACACTGAGGAAGGTGCGAAATCTGCAGCGCAACCCATCGTGGCTGCCATCACCACCATGAAAAAGATGAACGATCACCAGATCCAGTTCACTTTGGCAGCGGGTAACGCTGATTTCCCATTCCTGCTGTCTGACTATCACATCTTGATGTATCCCGCCGGAATGATCGACGAAGCCATTGCCAAAGGCATTGGCACAGGGCTTTACAAAGTTGTTAGCTTTGATCCAGGCGTGCGCTGCGTGCTCACCCGTGTGGACAGCCACTATAAAGACGGCCGCGCCGGTTGGTTTGATGAGATTGAATGTATCGCGATCAATGATTCCTCTGCGCGGATGAACGCCTTGATGACGGGTCAGGTGGATGCGGTGAACCGCGTTGACTTTAAGACCGAGCCATTGCTGCGGGCCAATCCAAATGTTGAGATTTTTGAAGTGACTGGCAACATGCACTACACATTCCCAATGTTGACAAACCAGGCACCGTTCGACGATGTCAATGTGCGTAAGGCTTTGAAATATGGCCTGAACCGTCAGGAAATGGTCGATAAAATCCTGCAAGGTCACGGCATGGTTGGCAACGATCACCCGATCGGCCCGGCAAACCAATACCTTGCCACCGATATTCCGCAGATTGAATTTGATGCGGATAAGGCGAAATTCCATATGAAGGCGGCTGGATTAACAGAGCTGAATGTAGATCTTTCCGCCTCAGACGCGGCCTTCAACGGGGCGGTTGATGCCTCGCAACTGTATCAAGCCTCTGCTAAAAGTGCCGGGATTAATATTAACGTGGTGCAAGAACCAGCAGATGGCTATTGGTCCAACGTTTGGCTCAAAAAGGGTTGGTGCGCTTGCTACTGGTCTGGCCGGGCAACGGAAGACTGGATGTTCTCAACGGCCTATGAGAGCGGTGTGCCTTGGAACGATACCCATTGGGAGAACGCCCGTTTCCAAGAGCTGTTGCTGACAGCCCGTGCGGAGCTGGATAGCAATAAGCGCCGGGCGCAATATGCTGAAATGCAAATGCTCCTGTCGCAAGAAGGTGGAACGATCATTCCAATGTTTGCAAACACGGTGGATGCGGCCTCCACAAAACTGGCCCACGGTCCAGACATCGGCAACATTTGGCAAATGGACTCGAGCCGTTTGACTGAGCGCTGGTGGTTTGCGTAAGACCTTTGGGTTTTAAAGATCAAAGGCCTCGGATTTTCCGGGGCCTTTTTGTGTCATCTGTGATTGCCAACTTAAGACCTCTGAATAACGCCATTTTAACATGAAATGAGGGCAGCGCCGGCCTGGGCGGGCGCATAAATCCGGTGGTGAAATCACCGGAACACTGGAGCAATAACCATACATACCCGTATATTGAGATGGTGAATGCGCCTGCCGGGGGGCAGGCAGGCGCAGCCCGGTGTTGCCACCGGGCAAAGTGTGTTGGCTTGGCGGCTGGGTTATGCAGGGGTCTTAAGCCGGTTGTCTCGTTTGCACCACTTCCACGGCCTGCCCTGTTCAATAACCTTTTGAAAGAATCGCCGTTCTGGGATTGAAACCGCTGGGCAAACTCTGTAATAGGTACTTAATAGCGGCGTTTCGGCTTCCACCCCCGAAATTCCACCGGAAAATATCACGGGCCGCGCGCCCGTTTTTTTGTGCCTGAAAGGTGCCTATGACAGATCTGATTGCCAAGGCTGCAATGGACCAGCGACTGCTCAAGATCCTGAACCCGATGATTGAGGGTTTGGGCTATGAGGTGGTGCGTTTGCGTTTGATGAGCGGCAACACCCCGACGCTGCAAATCATGGCACAAAAGCCTGATGGCACGATGGAGGTGGATGGCTGTGCTGAGATCAGCACAGCGGTTTCCGCTTTGATGGATGTGGAAGATCCGATTATTGAAGCCTACACGCTTGAAGTTTCAAGCCCTGGAATCGATCGACCTTTGACTCGATTGAAAGATTTTGACCAATGGATTGGCTATGTGGCCAAGATTGAAACCGAACAGCTGATCGACGGCCGCCGCCGCTTCAAGGGAGACTTGGCAGGCACGGATGGAGATGAGGTTTTGATCACCATCGAAGAGGGGACGATTGGTCTCAAATTTGACTGGCTGGCAGATGCCAAGCTGATCTTGACGGATGATTTGATACGCGCGGTTCTCAAAGGTCGCAAAGACGCGGGTCAAATTGATGAAACACAATATGATGAAGTGCAAACCATCGTTGATGGAGAGGAAGACTAATGGCCATTACATCTGCAAACCAGCTTGAGTTGCTACAAACCGCCGAAGCTGTTGCTCGTGAAAAAATGATTGATCCCGGTCTGGTGATTGAGGCGATGGAAGAATCCTTAGCGCGGGCGGCAAAGTCTCGCTATGGCGCAGAAATGGATATCCGAGTTTCTATTGACCGGAAAACTGGCCGAGCGACTTTCACCCGCGTGCGCACTGTTGTGGAAGAAGAGTTGCTGGAAAATTACCAAGCGGAATTCACCGTTGAGCAAGCCAAGCAATATATGGAGAACCCAGAAGTGGGTCAGCAGTATATTGAAGAGGTTCCTCCGGTTGAAATGGGCCGCATCGCCGCGCAATCTGCCAAGCAGGTCATTTTGCAAAAAGTCCGCGAAGCCGAGCGGGATCGTCAATATGAAGAATTCAAGGACCGTGCTGGCACGATTATCAATGGTCTGGTGAAGCGCGAAGAATATGGCAATGTCATTGTCGATATTGGCCGCGGTGAAGCTGTGTTGCGCCGCAATGAAAAAATTGGCCGTGAAAGCTATCGCCCCAACGACCGTATTCGCGTCTACATCAAGGAAGTGCGCCGTGAGCAACGCGGCCCGCAGATCTTCCTGTCGCGGACGGCGCCAGAATTCATGGCGGAATTGTTCAAAATGGAAGTGCCAGAAATCTATGATGGCATCATTGAGATCAAAGCCGTGGCTCGTGATCCTGGATCGCGCGCGAAGATCGCCGTGATCTCTTATGACGGCTCCATTGATCCTGTTGGTGCCTGCGTTGGGATGCGCGGCAGCCGGGTGCAAGCGGTTGTGAATGAGCTTCAAGGCGAAAAAATCGACATTATCCCCTGGAATGAAGATCAACCAACTTTCTTGGTGAACGCTTTGCAACCTGCGGAAGTGACCAAGGTGGTTCTGGATGAAGAAGCCGGCAAGATTGTTGTTGTTGTACCAGATGAGCAGCTTAGCCTGGCCATTGGACGTCGCGGTCAAAACGTACGTTTGGCGAGCCAGCTGACCAGCCTCGACATCGACATCATGACAGAGGAAGAAGAATCCAAACGTCGTCAGGCCGAATTTGAAGTGCGCACCAAGCTCTTTATCGACAGCTTGGATCTAGACGAATTCTTTGCACAGCTCTTGGTGTCTGAAGGATTTACCAGCCTTGAAGAGGTGGCCTATGTGGAGCTTGATGAGCTTTTGGTCATCGACGGGGTGGATGAAGCCACGGCAGGTGAGCTGCAAGCACGTGCGCGTGATGTGATTGAAGCCGAAAACACCCGTGCAATGGCCCGCGCTCGTGAGTTGGGTGTCGAAGATAGCCTGGTGAATTTCGAAGGCTTAACGCCACAGATGATTGAAGCTTTGGCTGATGATGGCGTGAAAACCTTGGAAGATTTCGCCACTTGTGCCGATTGGGAATTGGCCGGTGGTTGGACCACTGTGGAGGGTGAGCGGGTCAAAGATGACGGCGTGCTTGAAAAATTCGACGTGGATTTGGCAGAAGCGCAAAACATGGTGATGACGGCTCGGATCATGCTGGGGTGGGTGGACCCTGAAGAATTGCTCGATGAAGAGGCGGAAGTCTCAGAAGATGATGCGGAACAGGTGAGCTAAATGAGCCACAGCGGCGCCCACATTGCGGAAAATCTGACCGAGCGTAAATGCTTGGTCAGCCAGGAGTCTGGTCCAAAAGCGGGGTTAATCCGCTTTGTGACCAGCCCTGATGGGGTGGTCGTGCCGGATATACTGGAAAAATTGCCCGGTAGGGGGTATTATGTCACTGCTGACCTGCATATTTTGGAAGACGCGGTAAAGCGCAAAGTTTTTGCCCGTGGTGCGAAAACGCAGGTGAGCGTGCCGGACGATCTGATTGCTCAGATTGACCGGCAGCTGGCGCGCCGGGTGGTTGACCTTGTATCAATTGCCCGCAAAGCCGGCAAAGCTGTAACAGGCTTTGAGAAGGTCAAAGGGTGGTTGGCCGAGGGCCGGGCCAAAGTCTTGCTGCAAGCCAGCGATGGATCCGCCCGTGGTAAAGACAAACTATGGACCCCAGAGGGTGGACGATTTTTTGGGTGTTTAACGGCGCAGGAATTGGGTTTGGCATTTGGGCGCGGGCATGCGATACACTGCGCACTCTCCGGTGGCAAACTTAGCGAACGTGTAGTACATGAGGCCGCAAGACTGCGCGGATTACGAGAAGCCACAAAGGTGGCATAGGGCAATGGCCCTCTGAAAAGGACAATAGAGCTTTATGAGCGACGACGGAAAAAAAACACTGGGTTTGATGGGCGGGTCACGTTCGGGAAATGTGAAACAAAGTTTCAGCCACGGCCGGACCAAGAATGTTGTGGTGGAAACCAAGCGTAAACGCGTTGTCGTACCCAAGCCCGGTGCCGCGAAACCTGCCGCTCCTGGAGCTGTGCGGGGCGGCGATCCTGCACGCCGGCCGGCCGGAATTTCTGACGCGGAAATGGAGCGTCGTTTAAAAGCTGTTCAAGCCGCAAAAGCGCGCGAGACAGAAGACGCAGCACGGCGCGCGCAAGAAGATCTCGAGCGGGAGGCTGAACGCAACCGTCGCCGCGAAGAACAGGAAACAAAAGAGCGCGAACTGCGCGAACGCGAAGAGCGGACGCAGGCAAAAGTCGCTGCTGAAGAGCAAAAGAAGCGCGAAGCGGAGGCCGCAGCGCTGCTTGCAGCCGCACCGCCACCGACACCCGAAGAGCGGGCTGCCAAAACCGGCGTTGTGCGTAACAAAGTTGCTGAGCCTGTGCGCCGTGAGGAACCTGCGCGTCCAAGCCGCAACAAAGGCCGGGAAGACAACCGTCGCTCTGGCAAGCTGACTGTTAATCAGGCCAGCGCTGGAAATGATGGGCGGCATCGCTCAATGGCGTCGATGAAGCGCAAGCAAGAGCGCGCCCGTCAAAAAGCGATGGGCGGGACTGTTGAGCGTGAAAAGATTATCCGCGACGTGCAAGTGCCGGACGCGATCATGGTGCAAGAGCTGGCCAATCGTATGGCTGAGCGGGTCTCTGATGTTGTGAAATCTTTGATGCAAATGGGCATGATGGTGACACAGAACCAAACCATCGACCAAGATACAGCTGAGTTGATCGTGGAAGAGTTTGGTCACAAAATTGTGCGCGTTTCTGATGCGGATGTTGAGGATGTGATTGACCAAGTGGTTGATAGTCCTGAAGATCTTAAGCCTCGTGCGCCAATCATCACGGTTATGGGCCATGTTGATCACGGGAAAACCTCGCTTTTGGATGCGATCCGTAATGCGCGGGTGGTCTCCGGTGAAGCCGGCGGCATTACCCAGCATATCGGCGCCTATCAGGTTGAGCAGAATGGCGATCTTTTGACCTTCCTCGACACCCCGGGCCACGCGGCCTTTACCTCGATGCGCTCACGCGGTGCGCAGGTCACAGATATTGTTATCTTGGTTGTTGCTGCAGATGATGCGGTGATGCCACAAACAATTGAGGCGATTGCCCACGCAAAGGCGGCCAATGTGCCGATGATTGTGGCCATCAACAAAATTGACCGCCCTGCAGCTGATCCGCAAAAAGTGCGGACCGATTTGTTGCAACATGAGGTGATCGTGGAGCAAATGTCCGGTGAGGTCCAAGACGTAGAAGTCTCTGCGACAACGGGCCAAGGCTTGGATCAATTGCTGGAAGCGATTGCTTTGCAGTCTGAAATTTTGGAGCTGAAAGCCAATCCAAACCGTGCAGCCTCCGGCGCTGTCATTGAAGCGCAGTTGGATGTCGGGCGTGGACCTGTGGCCACTGTTTTGGTGCAAAACGGGACGCTGAAACTTGGCGATATTTTCGTGGTTGGGGAACAATGGGGCAAAGTGCGCGCCTTGATCAGCGACTCCGGGGAACGGATTAAGACCGCTGGGCCGTCAACGCCTGTTGAAGTTCTGGGCCTGAACGGCACACCGGAAGCGGGCGATGTTCTAAATGTGGTGGAAACCGAAGCCCAGGCGCGCGAAATTGCAGAATATCGTGCGCAAGCGGCCAAAGATAAACGCGCCGCCCTAGGTGCCGCGACAACTTTGGAACAGCTCATGGCCAATGCGAAGGCCAATGAAGATATCAGCGAGCTGCCAATTCTTTTGAAAGCCGACGTTCAGGGCTCTGCGGAAGCGATCGTGCAGGCCATGGCGAAAATCGGCAATGACGAAGTTCGGGTGCGGGTTTTGCACTCTGGTGTCGGTGCGATCACAGAAACAGATATCGGATTGGCCGAAGCCTCTGGGGCGCCGGTGTTTGGCTTTAACGTGCGGGCAAATACCTCCGCGCGGAACACAGCCAACCAAAAAGGCGTTGAGATTCGCTATTATTCAGTGATTTATGATTTGGTTGATGATGTGAAAGCGGCGGCCTCTGGTCTATTGAGCGCCGAAATTCGCGAAACATTCATTGGTTACGCCAATATCAAAGAAGTGTTCAAAGTGTCGGGCGTTGGCAAAGTGGCTGGTTGCTTGGTGACCGAAGGCGTGGCTCGGCGCTCCGCTGGGGTACGCTTGCTGCGCGATAACGTTGTTATTCATGAAGGCACACTGAAAACACTGAAGCGCTTCAAAGACGAGGTGCCTGAGGTGCAATCGGGCCAAGAATGTGGCATGGCCTTTGAAAATTATGATGATATCAGACCAAATGATGTGATCGAAATTTTTGAGCGCGAAGAAGTCGAACGCAAGCTGACTTAATTTTTAAAGATAAAAAATGGCGCTCCGATCGGGCGCCATTTTTCTTTGCCTTCTATGAAACCGGTTGACCCACAAAGAGTTTTTGCCCGATCTTGATTTGGATTGCCCCTTTGGCGGCTTCGCCTTTGTAAATCCCCTGAGCTAAAATCCGCGATCCCATCATAATCGTTTTCACGATTGATTGATTGTTGGCGCTGTCTTTTTGATCCATTGCACTTTTTCCCAAACCTATTGGGGACAAGTTACATTGAAATTATGTAAGAGTTACTAAGACTATGGATAGAATTAGAGCCAATCGTATAGGATGGGAATCAAAGGTAGATCTGCGGCAGGCATGGGATAAGATCTAAGGTCCTGTTTTCGAACCCATTTTATGGACTGCCCTTCCTGAGGTTGCGGAAGACCTTGCCACTTCCGGCAGGCGAAGAGCGGCATTAAAAGGTGAAAATCTTCATAGGCATGGCTGGCAAATGTCAGCGGGGCAAGGCAGCTTTGCCAAGTGTTAATGCCCAATTCTTCTTCTAATTCGCGAATTAAGGCGGCCTCTGGGGTTTCTCCCGCTTCGACCTTGCCGCCGGGAAATTCCCAAAGGCCGGCCATGGATTTTCCTTCGGGACGTTGTGCCAAAAGCACACGACCATCTGGATCGATAAGGGCAACTGCAGAGACCAGGATCGTTTTCACGAGCGGTAATCCGCGTTAATTTCAATATAGCCATGCGTCAAATCACATGTCCAAACCGTGGTTTGCGCCGTGCCGACACCGAGATCTGTGCGAATAATCAACTCAGCTTGCTGCATATAGCTCGCGCCCGCTTCCTCTGTATAGCTTGGGGCAACCCAGCCATTTTCGGCCACCAGATGCGGTCCAAACCAAATGGAAAGCCGGTCGCGATCTGCCTCGGCGCCGGATTTTCCAACGGCCATGACAATGCGACCCCAGTTGGGATCTTCACCAGCAATCGCCGTTTTGACCAAGGGAGAGTTGGCGATAGACATCGCCACTTTGCGAGCGTCGGCATCATTTTTGGCACCGGTCACTTCAACCGTGACAAATTTTGTTGCGCCTTCGCCGTCTTTGACCACTTGATGGGACAGGTCAAGCATGACCTCCTTCAACGCCTCTGCGAACTCACGGCTGTCCGTTACATCTACACCTGAGGCTCCTGTTGCAGCACAGATGAGCGCGTCAGAGGTTGAGGTGTCGCTGTCGACGGTGATGCAATTGAAGGTTTGATCGGTCAAATCCCCGAGCAGGGCTTGCAGATCTGGCTGTGAAATTTTTGCATCTGTGAAGATATAGACCAACATAGTCGCCATATCCGGGGCGATCATGCCGGATCCTTTGGCAAAGCCGCTGATGGTCACGGGCTGTCCATCTATTTCCAGTATCTTTGACGCACCTTTGGGAAAGGTGTCGGTCGTCATGATGGCCCGTGCGGCCTCTTCCTGCGCCGCGGGGTTTAGGGAGGCTGTCAGTTGGTCGAGGCAATCTGTGATTCTTTGATCTGGTAAGACCTCACCAATCACCCCGGTTGAGGAGGTGAAAACCGCTTCAGCGGGAATATTGAGCCGGGCGTCGACAGCGGCACAGATACGGCCAACCGAGGCCTTTCCCGCAGCGCCTGTGAAGGCGTTTGCATTGCCGGAATTGACAAGTATTGCCGCACCTTTTGACATATCACCGCCAATTTTATCCTGACAATCCAAGACACTGGCCGCGCGGGTCGCGGAGCGGGTGAAGACGCCTGCGATGGCCGCTCCTGGCGCAATGGCGGCCAGCATGACGTCGGTCCGTCCGGGGTATTTCACCCCAGCGGCTGCCGTGGCGAAGCGCACCCCGTCAATGGCGGGCAGATTTGGAAAATTTGCGGGGGCCAGAGGGGATATCTGTGTCATGATGTTATTGATCCAAGGTTGATAGCACGGATGGATCAATGCTATCGCTCAGCAGGGTGACATCCGCCTCATCCATTAAGGCGCGCAAATGTGCTTCGACAGCGGCATTTTGCAGCTCAACTTCCAGCTCGCCCCGAACCTCTTCAAAGCTGGGGGGTGCCATTACCCTGCGGTCTCTCAACAAGATGAGATGATAGCCAAATTGGGTTTGCACTGGGCCGGTATAGGTGTCTGGCTCCATGTTGAGAACTGCATCTTCAAAGGGTTTCACCATTTGACCCTTACCAAACCAGCCCAAATCACCACCGCGCGGGCCGGAGGGGCCAGTTGAATGTTCCTGGGCGAGCGTTGCAAAATCTGCGCCCTCATCCAAAAGCTTCAAAAGCTCACGTGCTTTGTCCTCGGTTTCGAGCAAAATATGTGAGGCTTGATATTCTGCTTCGCCGCCACCGGCAGGGAATTTGGCCTCATAGGCAGATTGCAGCGCCGCGTCACTGAGCGCGCCTGCGCGAATGTCCTCAATGACAGTTGTAGACAGCAGGTTGCGCTCTTGATTTTCCATCGCTGTGGGCAGCCAGCTTGGCGGGGTTTCTACGGAGCTGGCCAAGAGTTGTTGCTGAACCAATTGTTCGATTATTCCATTGAACAATACGCTGTCTTCAAGGTTTCTATACTGCTCTGGAAGCTGCCGTTTGATGTCAAGCACATGGGCGAGCGTCAGTTCTGTGCCGTTTACGGTGGCAACCACGGTGGTCAAATTAGCTTCTTGAGCGGCCAAGGGTGTGGATAAGAACAAAGTGAAGGCTATGTTGCGGAAGATTGTGGATGATTTTGCCATTGTTTTATCCTTTGATGCGCACGGACTGGCCCGCGCCGTTGACACTGTAATGCGGGACCCATACATCGTTTGGGTGGCCCGGAGGGGGCCGGCTCAACTCTGCACATGCCTTTGGCTTTTCATAAGCTGCGGTGGCGCGGTGGGCAAGCAAATCCCTCATTTGATTTGAATAACCATGCGGAGCGAATATGCTGGGTCTAGGAACACTTGCTAAAAAAGTTTTTGGCACACCAAATGATCGCAAGGTCAAAGCGACCCGGCCGTTGATCGAGAAAATCAACGCGCTTGAACCTGAGTTTGAAGCTCTGAGCGATGAGGGCCTGGTGGCCAAGACGGCTGAACTGCGAGATCGCGCCACATCTGGTGAGGATTTAAACAGCCTTCTGCCAGAGGCTTTTGCCAATTGTCGCGAGGCCGCCAAGCGCGCCTTGGGCCTGCGTGCCTTTGATGTGCAGCTGATGGGTGGCATATTCTTGCATGAAGGCAATATCGCAGAAATGAAAACCGGTGAGGGTAAAACCTTGGTGGCGACCTTTCCGGCCTATCTTAATGCTTTGACCGGCAAGGGTGTGCATATTGTAACAGTCAATGACTATTTGGCGCGGCGCGATGCGGATTGGATGTCGAAAGTCTATGGGGCTTTGGGCCTGACCACTGGGGTGGTTTACCCTCAGCAACCCGATGATGAAAAAGCCGCAGCCTATGCCTGTGATGTCACATATGCGACGAATAACGAGCTTGGGTTTGATTATTTGCGCGACAATATGAAGGCCGAGTTGAGCCAAATGCATCAACGATTCCACAATTTCGCCATTGTGGATGAGGTGGATTCCATTTTGATTGATGAGGCGCGCACCCCGCTGATTATTTCTGGCCCATCGCAAGATCGCTCGGAGCTGTACAAGACCATTGATCAGCTGATCCCAGATGTTCTGGAGGCCCATTATACGTTAGATGAAAAGACCAAAAATGTGACCTTCACCGATGAAGGCAACGAATGGTTGGAAGAGGTGCTGAGTGGCAAGGGCATTCTGCCGGAGGGTCAATCGCTCTATGATCCAGAAAGCACGACCATTGTGCACCACGTCAACCAAGGTCTGCGGGCGCATAAGCTCTTCACCCGGGATAAAGACTATATCGTGCGGGATGGCGAAGTGGTGTTGATCGACGAATTTACGGGCCGGATGATGGCTGGTCGGCGCCTCTCTGATGGGTTGCATCAGGCCATTGAAGCTAAGGAAGGCTGCACCATTCAGGCCGAAAATGTCACTTTGGCTTCGGTCACCTTTCAAAATTATTTCCGCCTATACGATAAATTGGGCGGCATGACGGGCACAGCCTTGACCGAAGCTGATGAATTTCATGAAATTTATGGCTTGGGTGTTGTGGAAGTGCCCACCAATCGCGTGGTTGCGCGTGTGGATGAGGATGATCAAGTTTATCGGACCGCCGGTGAAAAATACAACGCTGTCGTTGACGCCATCAAAGTGGCTCATGAGAAAAAGCAACCTGTTTTGGTCGGCACAACCTCAATTGAGAAGTCAGAGTTTCTGTCAGAATTGTTGACCGCTGCTGGCATCACGCACAATGTTTTGAACGCGCGCCAGCATGAGCAAGAGGCCAAAATCGTTGCCGATGCAGGTAAGCTGGGTGCAGTGACGATTGCGACCAATATGGCCGGGCGGGGTACGGACATCAAATTGGGCGGCAATGTTGAGTTCTCCATTATGGAGGCCATTGCGGCGGACCCTGAGGCGAACCCAGATGATATTCGCAGCCGGATCGAAGAAGAGCACGCCAGCGATGAGCAGGCGGTCAAAGATGCTGGCGGGCTTTATGTTTTGGCCACCGAACGGCACGAGTCGCGCCGCATTGATAACCAATTGCGTGGTCGATCTGGCCGGCAAGGGGATCCTGGTCGCAGCTCCTTTTTCCTGTCTTTGGATGATGATTTGATGCGGATTTTCGGCTCGGAGCGTTTGGAAAAAGTGCTCAACACTTTGGGCATGAAAGAGGGCGAGGCGATTGTGCACCCTTGGGTCAATAAATCCCTAGAACGCGCGCAGGCCAAAGTGGAAGGTCGCAACTTTGACATCCGCAAACAGCTTTTGAAATTCGATGATGTGATGAATGATCAGCGGAAAGTGATTTTCGGCCAACGTCGCGAGATCATGGAAGCCGATGATTTGGCAGAAATCACACAGGATATGCGCCATCAGGTGATTGATGACTTGGTGACGCAATTTATGCCGCCGAAATCCTACGCCGATCAATGGGATGTGGAGGGCCTACAAGCAGCCCTTGCAGAGAACTTAGGGCTTGATGCGCCGGTGGTGGACTGGGCGGCGGAAGAGGGTGTCGATGATGACACGATCCGCGAAAAGCTCGAAGATCTTAGTGATGATTTCATGGCCCGCAAGGCGGTCGAGTTTGGACCTGAAAATATGCGGATGATTGAAAAGCAAATTTTGCTAGAAACCATTGATAGCAAATGGCGCGAGCATTTGCTGACTCTGGAGCATCTGCGCTCTGTGGTTGGGTTTCGCAGCTATGCGCAACGTGATCCGCTCAATGAGTATAAATCTGAAGCCTTCCAATTGTTTCAGAATTTGCTCGATGGATTGCGCGAGCGGGTGACCCAGCTTTTGGCACATGTGCGTATGCGCACGGCCGAAGAGCAAAAGGCGATTATGGAAGAAATGGCCCGGCAACAAGCGGCCATTGCAGCTGCGGCGCAATCAGTGGATGACACCCCGTCAGAACCCGGTGCTTTCAACGAAAATGATCGCGCCACCTGGGGCAATCCTGGCCGGAACGAGGCCTGCCCGTGTGGGTCTGGTAAAAAATTCAAACATTGCCATGGGCGTATATAGATCTGCTCAAGAACAGCTGCCACCGCCGACAACGCAAGATGCCGAGACAAAGGCGCCAGATTTTACATCCCAAAGCCCATAGCGCCTCAGTAACGTCTCTTGAGCTCACGGCAAATTTAGTGTCCTAATGTGTCTAAATGAAGCTGGGAAGACACAAACTGGAGGCGACTGTGGTTAAGAAATTGATTTTCAACAAGATAGAATATCCGCGCTCTGATAAATCGTCTTGATTAAAACATTCATTTACATGTGAAAAATCAGACTGATGTCAACGCATACTGAGCATTACCATTTTCTGGATTTAGTTCGCGCTATTGGTATTTTGCAAGTTGTCCTATTTCATGTTGTATTTGGTGTCTTCAGCTATGGAGGAAGCGATGCAGCCCTTGCTCTCATTGAGCAACTGCCAACATGGATGACATTCGCTTGGCAACCCTTTGGCGTAGACGCGATCTTTCTTGTCTCATCGTTTTTGTTAACTTCGACATTGCTGGATGAGCATACACGTTTAGGGCGCATCGACGTGCGAAGTTTTGTTTTGAAGCGTCTGTCGCGTATCTTACCACTCTACTACTTAGCACTTCTCCTGTTTCAACTAGGATCACCATTTGATCCGTTGCAGTTTGCTCTCTCCGCTGTATTTCTGGGCGTCACCCTAGGTGTTGGCAATGTCATCCCGGTTGGTTGGTCAATGGAAGTGATGATGCTGTTCTTTTTGCTTATGCCAGCGTTATTAACTCTCATTTTGAAATGCACACGTCCCTTGCTTATTTTAGGATTGGCCATACTGATTACGACAGGGTCTCGGGTGGCTTATTTGCACATATCAGACATTTCTGCCGGCCGCGTGTTTTTGGATACGTACCAAAGCTTACCGGCGTCGGATGCTGCCAAACATTTGTATTACCACCCGTGGTTCCGTTTGCCTCCCTTCCTCGTTGGAATGGGATTAGCGATTGCGTATTACAGAGCGTCAAGCAGCGCCGTAAAGCACTCGTGGCGTGGCCTAGGATTCGCTGGGTTATTCATGATTATTATCTGCTGTTATCCGCCCGTACATATTGAGGACGCGTGGTTATACAGGTTACCAGAACCGGTTCTTGTAGTTTATTTTGGATCTTCAATAACGATATTTTCTGTTGGATTATCAATGGTGATTTGGAATTCACTTGTGTTTGGAGCAAAATGGATGAGCCCATTGGGGCAGGCTTGCAAAACTATTTCCCAATGTATTTTTGGAATCTATTTATTCCACATGCCATTTTTGGCGCTCGCAGCCGTAATGGTCTTACGATCGACAGACAGGGCACAGCTTGCCACGATTTCAGTTGCACAAACTTGGATGATATTCACGCTCACTGCGATATTTTCTATAATTTTTGCACAATTGCTGCTGCGTTATATAGAAATTCCCATCATGAAATTATTGCGCCGATTGAGTTCTTAAGGTCTAACAAAGTCGCCGTTCGAGAGCAGCGCATCTTCGTTTGGCAGAACGCAGAGCTCAAATGCTTAAGCCACTAAACCGTATCTCAGCGCAAGGCTCTGCAGGGAAACACGCGTTTGGTTTTGTGTCTAAGTATGATGCGTAGAACATCACCATATGGCAAATCTAACTTTTTAACTGTGCGAGAAAATGCAGCACAGGCTTGAGTGATCCCGCTTACCTGCTTTTGATCGCAGGTAAGCGGGTGGTGATGTTAGAACATGCCGTTGTCGTGGGCAAATTCTTCTGGAATTGTTTGAACAACATCCCAATGCTCGGCAATTTTCCCATCTTCAACCCGCCACAGATCATAAAATGCAGTGGCGGCGCCGTCGTATATGCCTTCAGATTGGGTGAATACGAAATTGCCTTCGCCTAAAGTTAGGTGCACTTTCTCATAGCCAAAGGCTATGTTGCTGTCGGCCAAATAGGTGATGAATTGCTTTAGCCCATCTCTGGTATCGGCAACATATGGATTGTGCTGGCGATAGTCAGGTCTGATATAGGTGTCGATTTTCTCGATATTGCCACCGATCAAAACATCCGCAACTAAGGCTTGGACCAAGGCTTTGTTTGCCTCAGTTTTATCCAAATCTGCAATTTCTGTCGCCCCATCTGTCATCGTGCGACCATTTGCGGTTTCAGTGACCCGGTCTTGGATACTATCCCAATGTTCTGCGATTTTCCCATCTTCGAAGCGGAACACATCGATGATAACTTTCGGGCCAAAGAACTCGGATTCTTGGTGCACCACAGTATAGGCCCCATCTGTGATCATCCGAAGCGGTGTGACTTTCATGGGCGGATCCATGGTTTGAATGAAGTCGACAAAATCCAGCAGCCCTTGCCGACGATCGGCAGCCTGTGGGTTGTGTTGGATATATCCTTCGGCCACATGATCCATGATAAAACCGCGATCACCCTGCGCTAGGCCTTGCTCCAGCAGACCGCGTGCGAGATCTTTTTGGCTGAGGCCTTCCGCCGCGACTGCAACGCCGGTGAGAGAGAGGGTTGTCGCGAGTGTTAATCCGGTGAGTGATTTGGACATTTTATGTCTCCTTGAGAATAATTTGAAAAAAAGGGTTACGCTGCATCAGCAGATGAAATAGATATAAAAACACTAGGCACTATTCGTAAGTAGGCACTTTTTAGTAACCGGATAAAAATTGAAAAAGAGAGAAGAAATTGAGAAAAAACTGGGGCTTAATCTTTGCCCCATTCGTACGGTCCTGGCGCAAATTGGGGATAAATGGAGCCTATTGGTGATATTGCAACTCCGCGCAGGCGGGCAGCGATTTTCGCAATTACAGCGCGCCATTCCCGATATTTCGCAAAGAATGCTCACGCAAACCCTACGCAAATTGGAGCGGGACGGGCTTGTCAGTCGAAAAGTCACCCCCAGCACGCCACCGCGGGTGGATTATGCCATCACCGCACTGGGCCAGTCGCTGTTTGAACCCATTGGGGCAATGGCGCAATGGGCGATTGATAAACAGCCAGACATTCTAAAGGCCCGCGATCAGTTTGATCGCCAACATTGACGCGGGTGGCTGCAACCGATTAAGTGCTGCGTTAAAGCACGGCCCGGATGGGCGGTATTTGAAATTGTTAATTTTTGGGGTCTTCGCCCTGCACCATATTTTTATGATTAAGGGGCTTTCATGCGCCACGCATTTATCACTGGTTCTGCTGGTTTCATTGGATTTTATCTGGCGGAATTGCTGTTGCAAGAGGGTTGGAGTGTCACAGGGTTAGACGGTCTAACGGACTATTATGATGTGCGGCTCAAGCATCGGCGGCTGCAAATGCTTGGCCAACACAAAAATTTTCATTCCATCACTGCAATGCTGGAAGATGAGAATGCGGTCATGAATTCCGTTGCGCAGGCAAAACCGGGTGTCATTGTGCATCTCGCGGCGCAAGCGGGTGTGAGATACAGCCTGGAAAACCCGCGGGCCTATATTGAAAGCAATGTGCTTGGCACCTTCAACGTGATGGAAGCGGCCCGGGTGCATGGGGTGACGCATTTGATGATGGCGTCGACCTCTTCGGTATATGGCGCCAATACGCGGATGCCTTTTCACGAAAATGATAAGGCTGACACGCCCTTGACCATCTATGCCGCTTCGAAAAAAGCCAATGAAGCAATGGCTCATTCCTATGCGCATTTGTGGGATATCCCGACAACGATGTTTCGCTTCTTTACGGTCTACGGTGCTTGGGGGCGTCCTGATCTGGCGCTTTATAAGTTTGTTGATGCCATGCTCGAAGGGCGGCCTATCGACATTTACAACAATGGCGACACGTATCGTGACTTCACCCATGTAAAGGATTTGGTGCGCGGTATTCGTTTATTGATGGATGTGCCGCCGGTGCGTCCCACCTGTGCATCCGATATTATGGAGGGAGACAGCCTCTCTCCCGTTGCGCCGCATCGTGTGGTCAATATTGGTAATTCTGACAAGGTGCGGTTGATGGATTTTATTGATGCCATTGAGCAATCTTTGGGCGTCAAGGCCATTCGCAACTATATGCCGATGCAGCCTGGAGATGTGCCGGCCACATGGGCCGACACGTCACTTTTGCAAAAACTCACCAACTATCGCCCACAAACAGATTTTCGCGCGGGCGTCGATCAGTTCGTAACTTGGTTTAAGTCTTATAAAGCAGAGCTGGAGGCCGAAGACTTACACGGCCTTGAGTCGCAGGCTTGAGGTGATCAGAGAGAGAGATCCAGTGGTGAAATCTGGGTCTGGGACCTTTATATCCACGCCGCCAGAGGCCGTAGCCTGCATGGCAGCATAGGGCTCGGGCGCCATTGAAATGCCAGACAGATGCAGCCCATGGGCCGCGCCAGAATCGGCAAATCCGCTATAGCCCCCCGGGCGGTTGCTGAAATTTGGCAGCATAAGAATTTTGACAAAGGCCGTGCTGGGTGGGAAATTTTTCACCTCATTGCGGCCGGAGGTGTCTACCCCGCCGATATGGTTGCAGGCGTGGTACCAGTAACCCGCGGTTGGTAGAACGGTTTGATCTAAAAGAGCCGGTTTGAGATTCCAACCGCTGTCCGTATTGGCCAAAGGCGTGCCGGCTGGCCAAATACCACTGGGATCATCGGGGTTGCCATCGGACTGTGCCAAAGGCGCCAAGAGTGTAATGCTGTGGTTGGTTCTATCCACCTGTGCCGGCGAGAAAAGACCCGTTCTAAAATGCCTGCTGTAAAAGTCTTGGGCGTTGCCGCCCTGGGTGCGATAGGTGAAAAAGATCAAACCGCATTTGTCCGAAGAGCTGTCTGCATCGTTCCACCCCGACGCATTGGTCACCGATACAGTGGTGTCCCCCGGAGCCAAAGGCGCTGATAGAGTGGTCAAACTGTCGACACCACCTGATGCATAGCGCATGTGACAGGCGGAGGTGATCTGTTGAAAATCGGCATCAAAGGCCATTATACCCATAACCTGGGCGTGGCGATCGCCCGTGGCTTGTTTGATATAGCTCTCCAAGCGGTAGGTTTTCTGCGCGTCCACTGCGATAAATTCCGATGTTGTAAGATCTAAACCATGGTATCCTGTGAACAGAAAGCTGCCAGGCAAGCCTGGGGTGTCGCTGGCATCATAGCTTAGAGCGCTGGGCATATTATAGGAATTGCCCAAAGCGCCATTGCCATTGCTGACCAAATTGCCCGTTTTCGAATTGGTATAATCGACCGTGACAATCGGGCTTGTTCCAAACTCCGCCTGAGAAAGGGTTGTATTGGGCAGGGTGACTGCACCCGTTGCCCGGTCAACGGTCAGGGCTTGATGAAAATTGCTGCCATCAGGGCTGACTTTGATTTCGAAGTTATCTGACCCGGCGAGGCCCATTTCGGCGCGACCCGACCAGCCAGTTTGAAACAACAGGCTGCCGGTGTCCCCGGGCTGATCCTTGTTGATTTTCAGTTGATGCCCGCCGGTTGTGTCGTGGGTCAGCAATGTTGCGTCGGAGGAAACCGCCAATCGGTTTGTCAAATCGGCGGATGTGTTGAGTCCAAGCTTGTCCAAGCGCTCGACATCCGCAGCGGTGGCTTCGGTCCACTGACCCTGGGAAAATACCAGCAAGGCCAGCCCGTTTTGATCCCATGCCACCCAACCCTCATTTGGCGGGATAATCCGCCAGGCATTTTCTTCCCAATGGGCCAGCGAATCGTCAAACCCGGCCCAAGCGCCGGTCGCGCCGCTGGGCAGAATATAGCGATCTCCGGCAACAGGGTTTGCGGGGGGCGCAGTTTGGGCCCGGCTGAGAACACTGAGTTGAACCACACCATCCAGCAGGCGCATACCCTCATTATGGGTGACATGTTTTTGCGATTGGTTTTGTTGAATATAGGGCAGGGAGAGATTGGGCGAGACAGTGGACATGGTTCAAGAACCTTTGCAAGATGACGTTTCGGCGATCATCTCGCAAAGAGTTAATGGAATTCTATCCAGAGAGGGCGGGCGCGATAACAAATGTTAAACTTTTCGCGCTGGATGCGGGTTTGGCCTTAGGCGGCGTCTTTCACCGCTTGCGATACAGTTTCTGCAACCTCGTTGAGCAGGGTTTCATCCTCAGCCTCCACCATCACGCGGATCAGCGGCTCGGTGCCCGACTTGCGAATGAGCAGACGTCCCTTGCCCATCAAAGAGGCCTCTGCATCTTGGATAGCCGATTGCACAGAAGCCACCTCCAGCGGCGCCATACCCTCGGAAAATCTTACGTTCCTCAGCACTTGTGGACAGGGTGAGAAGACGTTGGCCAATTCGCTGGCCCGCTGGCCCGTTTCGACCATGGCGGCAAGAAATTGTAATCCAGCCAGAAGACCATCGCCGGTTGTGGCGTAATCACTCATCACGATATGGCCAGATTGCTCACCACCCAGATTGAACCCGCCTTGACGCATGGCATCCACCACATAACGGTCGCCGACATCGGTGCGGTGTAGATCAATTCCCTGTCCACCTAGCCAGCGCTCAAGGCCTAGATTGGACATAACCGTGGCCACCAATGCGCCGCCCCGGAGCTCTCCGCTCTTAGCCCAGCGCGCAGCGATCAACCCCATGAGTTGATCCCCGTCGGCGATATGGCCTTTCTCGTCAATAATGGCGATCCGGTCTGCATCACCGTCCAGACAGATCCCAATGTCGGCACCATGCTGTAGCACCGCATCAACGGCTGCTTGTGGTGCGGTGGACCCTACACCTTTGTTGATGTTATAGCCGTTGGGTTGCACGCCAATGGCAATGACCTCAGCCCCAAGTTCCCAAAGAACCTCTGGGGCGGTGCGATATGCGGCGCCATTGGCGCAATCAATAACAACCTTTAACCCATCCAAGCGCTTTCCTGTTGGAAAGGTTGCCTTTGCAGCTTCGACATAGCGACCGATCGCGCTTTCAATGCGATTGGCGCGTCCAATATTTTCTGGCAAGCAGAGATCCACATCTCCGGCAAACAGAGCTTCGATCTCCATCTCGGCGGCGTCTGACAGCTTATAACCATCTGGACCGAAAAACTTGATGCCATTGTCGTGATGCGGATTGTGACTGGCAGTGACCATGACACCGACATCTGCGCGCATGGAATGGGTGAGCATTCCGACGGCAGGTGTTGGAACTGGCCCTAAGAGGACGACATCCATGCCGGTTGACAAAAAACCAGCGGTGAGAGCGTTTTCAATCATATAGCCCGATCTGCGTGTGTCCTTACCGATCACGACACGGTGGCCGGGGGAGGCGTCACGCCGAAAAAACCGGCCCGCCGCCGCTGCAAGCCGCAGCGCGGTTTCAGCGGTCATGGGATAAGTATTCGCCGTGCCGCGGACGCCATCCGTTCCAAATAGGTGTCGTGTCATAAAGTTTCCTCTCAAATCGCTTTGATCTTAGATTGAATCAAAGCGGCTATCAGTCTTGGTGCAACCTTGCCGAATTATTGGTTAAAAGATGTTTAGTCTAAATGTCATAAAACTTAAATCAAATGCGCTGCAAGCCAACCGCCTCCACCTCCAACAAGCAAGGCGAGCAAAAGCCACCGCTTTTTGATCCCATATTTTTGCGCGCTGGGTTGCGCGGTGTTGTAGGTGCGGATCAAGGCCGCTTCCGCAAGCTGGGGAAGCTTTGGCCCGAAACGTGACAGCACGCGGGCTGTTTTCAGCAGATCTTTCAACAAGGCTTTCGGCCCAATACTTTGCTTGATGTAGTCTTCCACAATGGGTTTGGCGACCTCCCAGATGTTAATCTGAGGATGCAAGCTGCGTGCAACCCCCTCAACCACAACCATCGTGCGTTGCAGCAAGATGAGCTCCGTTCTGGTCTCCATGCCAAATTGTTCTGTGACATCAAATAAATAGGTTAACACCCGTCCCATGCTGATCTGTGTGGCATCCATGCCAAAAATAGGTTCCCCGACCGCCCGGAGGGCGCGGGCAAATTCATCGACATCTTTGTCAGCCGGCACATATCCAGCCTCAAAATGCACCTCCGCCACGCGCTTGTAATCACGGCGAATAAAGCCGAAGAGAATTTCCGCATAGACCCGCCGGGTATATTCATCAATTCGGCCCATAATGCCAAAATCATAGGCAATCACATCTCCATTGGCCGCGATTTTGATATTTCCTTGATGTAAATCCGCATGAAAAAAGCCGTCGCGCAATGCGTGAGACAGAAACAATTGTAAAATCCGCTCACCAATTCGCCGTCTGTCATGTCCGGCCGCATCAAGGGCGGCATTGTCCCCTGCAGAGATTCCCTCGGCCCAATCCATGGTCATGACGTTTTTGCCAGACAGGCTCCAATTGATCTTAGGCAATTGAAATCCTTCATCGGATTCGGTGTTGGCGGCAAATTCTCCTGCCGCGCTGCTTTCCAGCCGAAGATCCAATTCGCCGAGCACCACGCCTTCGAAATGCGCGATCACATCGAGTGGACGTAGACGGCGCGCGCCGGGGGCCAAAACCTCAACCATCCGGGCTGCAAAGTAAAACGCATCAATATCTCTGCGAAAGGCGCGTTCAATGCCGGGGCGCAAGACTTTCACGGCGACATCTGCACCATCGGAGGCTAATTTTGCGCGGTGGACCTGAGCAATAGAGGCGGCGGCAACGGGCGCGCTAAAGTCTTGAAACATGGATGCCAAAGGTCGCTCGAGCTCTGCCTCGATCATTTTTTGCGCCTCTTCGATCGGAAAGGGCGGTAATTTATCTTGCAGCACCCGCAATTGTACGGCCAGCTCATCGCCGACCACATCGGGGCGGGTCGATAGGATTTGTCCAAATTTGATATAGGCCGGGCCCAAAGCGGTCAGCGCCCGGGTGACGGGTGGCATTGCAGGATCACCTTTGTAGCCCAACCATTGAAATGGCCATCCCAGAATTTTCGCGGCTAGGCGCAGGCCAACGGGCGCTTGATAGGCGTTGAGGATTACATTCATCGCCCCCGTGCGCTCAAATGTTGCGCCGGTGCGGATCAGGCGAAAAATGTTATGCGGACCACGCATCTAAATTTTCCATCCCGAATGCAAGGCTGCGATCCCGAGCGATAGGTTTCGATAGCTGGTATTCTCAAACCCTGCCTGCTGCACCATGCTTAAAAATGTCTCTTGATCGGGAAACTTGCGAATCGATTCGACAAGATATTGATAGCTGTCGCGGTCATTGGCGATCATCTGGCCCATGGGTGGAATCACATTGAAGGAATAGAGATCATAGGCCTTTTGCGCCAAAGGCACGGGTATTTGACTGAATTCCAAAACCATCAACCGACCCCCGGGACGCAGGACGCGGAAGGCCTCATCTAAGGCTTCTTGCGGCCGTGTTACATTCCGAATGCCAAAGCTTATGGTGTAGACATCAAAGCTGTTGTCGGCAAAGGGCAGGGCCATTGCATCGCCGACAACCCAATCCAAATTATCCACCATCTGCGCAGCTTCAGCGCGTTTCCGCCCTTCGATGAGCATATTTTCAGTGATATCAAGCACTGTGGAATGGCCAGACCCCGCGCGCTTGAGGAACTTAAAGCTGATGTCGCCAGTGCCGCCAGCGACATCGAGAAGCTTTTGCCCAGGTCTTGGGGCCAGCCAATCCATCATCGCTTCTTTCCAAATGCGGTGGATGCCAACGCTCATGACGTCATTCATAACGTCATATTTGCTGGCTACGGAGGTGAAAACACCCTGCACCTTGCCGGCTTTTTCAGCCTCTGGAACGGTTTCAAAACCAAAATGGGTTGTGTCTTCACCAGTGTCTTGCATGGAACAGGCCTTTTGTGACTTCACCCCCCTTATAATACGCAGGACGGCTGATACAATGTGATGTACCAGAAGGAAGCACGAGATGCCCGAATTACCAGAGGTTGAGACAGTCCGCCGCGGCTTGCAGCCGGCGATGCAGGACCAGAAAATCATGCGTGCAGAGGTGAACCGGCCCGATTTGCGCTGGCCCTTTCCGCCGGATATGGCGCAGCGTTTAACTGGGGCGCGGGTTTTGCGGCTTTGGCGGCGTTCAAAATATATTCTGTTGGACTTGGATACTCAGGAAACTTTGATTGTGCATCTCGGCATGTCTGGCCGAATGTTGATTTCGGGCCAGCAACTTGGGGAGTTTTACCAAGACCATCCCGCGCCAGAAAAACACGATCATGTGGTGTTTCACATGGAAAATGACACACGGGTGACCTTCAACGACGCCAGACGGTTTGGCGCGATGGATCTTGCGCCGACCGCCGACGTCGAAACGCATAAGATGCTCTCCAGCCTTGGACCGGAGCCATTGAGCAATTACTTAGACGACAGCTATTTGTTCGCAGCTTTGGCGGGGCGCAATACGCCGATAAAGACGGCGCTTTTGGACCAACGACTCATTGCGGGCCTGGGCAATATTTATGTCTGTGAAGTGCTCTTCCGTGCGAAAATTTCACCTATGTGCAAGGCGAAGGACCTGTCAAAACGCCAAGTGGGCGCTTTGGTGCCGATCATTCGGACCGTGCTGGAAGAGGCGATTGAAGCCGGTGGATCTAGTCTTAAAGATTACCGTCAAACGGGCGGGGAGCTCGGCTATTTTCAACATAGTTTTCAGGTTTATGATCGAGAATCGCAGCCCTGCAAACATGCGAGATGTGGCGGCACAATTGCGCGGGTGAGCCAATCGGGACGTTCCAGCTTCTATTGTCCAACCTGTCAGAGATAGCTTGAAATAGGTGGCGAACGTGATAGGCCTAAACGCCTGACAGAGGCAATGCTGGGACCAATATGGCTTATGAGACCATCATCGTAGAGATTGCAGATCATATCTGCGTCATCAAATTGAACCGCCCATCGGCGCTGAATGCGCTAAATAGCCAGTTGGTGGCGGAGCTCGGCGATGCGGTGCGCCAGGCGGAAGCGAACGATAAAGTCCGTTGCATGGTGATTACCGGATCGGAGAAAGCCTTTGCCGCCGGTGCCGATATCACTGAGATGGCGGACAAGAGCTTTGTGGACGTAGTGTCTGACGATTTATTCGGCGCGAGTATGAGCCCTTTGCAAGAGGCTAGGAAGCCAACAATAGCAGCGGTTGCAGGCTATGCATTGGGCGGTGGTTGCGAGTTGGCGATGCTCTGTGATTTTATCATTTGCGCTGATAACGCGAAGTTTGGACAGCCAGAGATCAATCTTGGCGTCATCGCTGGCATTGGCGGCACGCAGCGTTTGACCCGATTCGTCGGAAAATCCAAAGCCATGGATATGCATTTGACCGGGCGCTTTATGGATGCGGAGGAAGCGGAGCGCTCTGGTCTGGTCAGCCGTGTGGTGCCGGTTAAAAAATTGATGGAAGTTGCCCTAGAGGTTGCTGGAAAAATTGCTGAGAAATCGCAAATCTCCATCAAAGCCGCGAAGGATGCTGTGAACAGGTCCTATGAGACCACTTTGGCGGAAGGCCTTTTGTTTGAACGGCGTGTGTTTCATTCGATGTTTGCAACAGAAGACCAAAAAGAGGGTATGGCGGCCTTTGTCGAGAAAAGAGAGCCACAATTTCGCGATAAATAAGCAAAATTGCTTTGCATCTCCATAGAAAGCAGCTATAGGCAGCTTCAGAAAATGCGCGTGTGGCCCGCTTGGCTTTAGATAATCCGGTCCAACGGTATGGGCCTAGCGGTGATACGTGTGGCACAAGATTAAGTTAGGACCTGATAACATGGCAAATTCACCACAAGCAAAGAAGCGCGCACGTCAAATTGAGCGCCGCACAGCGGTCAACAAAGCCCGCAAATCCCGTATCCGCACATTTCTGCGCGCTGTTGAAGAGGCCATCGCTTCCGGCGACAAAGCCGCAGCAACCGCAGCTCTTCGCGCCGCACAGCCAGAGCTGATGCGCGGAGTTACAAAAGGCATCTTCCACAAAAACACGGCGTCACGCAAAGTTTCGCGTTTGGCCTCACGGGTTAAAGTTCTGTCTTAATAATTGTTACAAATTTATGAATATTAGGCGTGGGATATTTCCCGCGCCCTTTTTCGTTTAAGTAACAGTAAAAGAATTATTTTTTTTAAACACGATTGTCTCAACCACAGGTGGCAAGAGATTCTTTTCCAAAAAACACGGAGTCAAGAATTAAGATCTGTTGCAGAGTCACTTGGCCGAGGGATAAAAAAGTGTCAGCGAGTCACTTTGAGTGCTCCGGGGGATAATTGCTCCAAGAGATTGCCACTGCTGCACGGCGACATGATCTTGGGTTCACAAAACATGATAAATCCATTTTATGGATCATGGGTGCTATTTTCCGGGAATTTAGTCTGCCTGT